>SVPM01000044.1 GCA_015065865.1 Oscillospiraceae bacterium
GTTCCTGCATTTTTACCGCTTTTGATATCGGTATAAATACGGTCACCGACAACGGCGGTACGCTCTTTGGCGACACCCAGCCGTTCCATCGCCAGTTCGGGCATCAGCGCTTCGGGTTTGCCGATAAAAAGCGGGCGCTTGCCGGTCGCACGGAAAAGCATTTCACAAAAACTGCCGCAATCCGGTACACTGCCGTATTCCGTCGGACACACCCAATCGGGATTGGTGGCAATGTACGGCATCTCACGCGTGCACAACATACGCGAAATATCATCCAATTTCTTAAACGTGAGTTCGGTGTCGTTACCGACCACGATGCACGTCGCCGTTTCGGTATCGTCTGTAACCGTAAAACCCGCCGCACGCAACTCGTTTTTGAGCGATTCCGTCCCGCAGACATATAGGATCGCGTTGGCATGATGGCGTTGCAAATACCATATCGTCGCCTGTGAGGAGGTGATAAAATCCTCGCAAGTTGCGGTAATACCCAGTCGTTCGAGTTTCGCAACATAATCCACCACACTGCGAGCGGAATTGTTGGTCATAAACAGATATCGCTTACCGTTATCTCGAATTGTCTGTAACAACTCTTTGGTAAACGAAAACAGTTGATTGCCAAGATACAAAGTACCATCCATATCGAACAAAAACAGATCGATATGTTTCATATCCGTTTTCATACAAGAGTTCTCCTTATTCTTCATTATTAAAAAGTATATCACGAATGATTTTTTCGGTCAAGATTCCCCGCAAAAACTCTTTACTTTTCTTTGAATTTCTGTTAAAGTCAAAGATGGAATTATCCACAGGAGATGATAACAATGAAAACAGTAAAAGATTACGTGATCACCATTCCCGATTTCCCCGAAAAGGGCATTATGTTTCGGGATATCACCTCGGTTCTCCAAGATGCCGACGGGTTCCGTCTGGCAATTGACGAATTGCAAAAACGACTGGACGGTGTCGAATTTGACGTGATAGCCGGCGCGGAATCACGCGGTTTCATTTTCGGAGCACCGCTGGCGTATAATTTCGGAAAACCGTTTGTGCCGATCCGTAAAAAGGGCAAGCTCCCTCGTGAAACGGTGTCCAAAGAATACGCCTTGGAATACGGTACTGCCGAAATTGAGATACATAAAGATGCCGTTCAAAAAGGTCAGCGCGTGGTGTTGATCGACGATTTGATCGCTACCGGCGGCACGATCAAAGCATGCGCGGAATTGATCGAAGAACTAGGCGGTGAGGTGGTTAAAATACTGTTCTTGATGGAACTTGCAGGATTGAACGGCCGTGACACACTGAAGGGTTACGATGTAGATGCCGTTGTAACCTACGAAGGCAAATAAATGCAAGTTAAGTTTAATCATTTATAATAACATTTACTTTTCCCCTTCTCGGTGCTATACTGTAAAAAAATCACAGCGAAAGGATGAATTATGATGTCAAATATTCCGAACCCCGTATGGAAGGCTATCACGTCGAAGGATCCGCGTTTTCAGCGTGCCGAGCACCTGTTTGCGGGATATACACTGACCGACTTCGCTTCGACCGATACAAAAGACTATTCTCCCGTCATTCAATCGTTACTGGACAAGTTAGGCGAGATCGGCGGCGGTGCGCTGTACATTCCCGCAGGTGAATACGCTTGCTATTCCCCGATCGAGTTGCCTGTCGGAACGACCATTCTCGGCGACTGGATGATTCCCGACGGGAAATCTCCGATCGAAGGCACCGTTCTTGCGTATTACGGCGAGGCGGCATCGGAGGAGTTCAACACCCCGTTTATCGTGTTGAATCAAAGCACCGAAGTGCGCGGTATTGCCGTGTGGTATCCCAACCAATCGGTTGCAAACCCCATCCCCTATCCTCCGGCACTCCGTCCGTCGTTTTGGTCGATCGTGAAAGAGATCACCTTGATCAATCCGTGGATCGGTGTGGCGCCGCGGGATTGTGATTCCCCGAACATTCACAACGTATACGGCACACCGCTTTCGATCGGCATTCGCGTACCGATGGTGACCGATATTATGCGTATTGAGGAAACCTATTTCGCCCCTGATTACTGGGTGAATTCCGGAAAATTCAGCGACGACGAAGCGGCCGTGCGGACGTATCTTTACGAAAATGCCACGGGTATTCATTTGAACCGTACCGACTGGTCGTATTGCACCGACACCTGCATCGACGGTTATCACAACGGCTTTGTGATGGATGCCGGTGGTTGCTACGGTCAAAACTATAACATCACCATTAAGAACTGTTACCACGCGATCTATGCTCCTTTCACCCACGGAAACGGGCAGGAGATCACCTTCTCCCGCATTGAAAACTGTGATTACGGTTTGTACATTCCTGCCGATAGCGCCTATACGGCAGTGACTTTCCAAGATGTGGAGATCGATGCAAAAATCGAGGCTATCTCGGTACACAACGCATCGAAACTGACCTTGGTGGATTCTACCGTAAAGAACGGACGCATCTACAGTGACGTCGGTATGATGATCGTGATGAACAGCCGCTTTGAAAACGCGGATACGATCAAGATCGTATTGGAAGGCAAAGCCGCCGCTAACATCGTCGGTAACAGCGGACTTACCGAATCCAACGTTTCCATCAACGGCAACGACGTGATCTATGAATTCTCCGCGGATACGGTACCGAACGCCGTGTCCTATCGTTTGAACGAAAAACAGACGGCACAAGCCAAGATGCTGACCAAAGCACCGCGTTGCCGTAACGCCTACACCGCCGACACACTGGCAAACGAATTAGGGGTCGCGCTGGATGCTACGGGTATGACCGATGCCTCCGCCGCTTTAAACGCGTGTCTTAAGAAAGTCGGCGAAACGGGCGGTACCCTCTTTTTGCCGACAGGGCACTATCTTTTGAATAACACCGTGTACGTTCCGGCCGATACTGAACTGTGCGGTGCGGCAAACTTTGCCCAGTTGCCGTACAACATCGGCACGGTGATCGACGTGGATTTCCAAGGGCATGCCTTTGAACTGTCCGCCCGTGCGGGTCTGCGCGGTATCACCTTCTGTAATCCTACCCAGACCGCCGAAAATGCGGACGAAACGGGAAAACTTCTGCCCTTTGATTACAACGTTTACGCCAAGGACGCCCCCGATGTGTACGTCATCAATGTATCGTCGTTTAACACCTATAACGGCGTGTTGTTTGACGGGTGCGACCGCCATTACATCGACGGCCTTTCCGGCTTGTACATGAATCGCGGTGCGGTGGTGATGAACAGCCGTGACGGTATCATCCGTGATGCACAGTTCAATCTGCAGCCGCTGATGCGTGGTTACGGCTGGCCGCAAGAACTCAATTTCCGCGGTATGGTGGCAATGCACTTCTTTGAGCATCTGCAACACGAATGCTACACCTTCGTGCTCGATAACGTACAAGACGAAATGGTGTTTGGTTGCTTCACCTACGGCAGTGCGAAAGCACTGAAGATCGCAGGTGATGACACCACCGCCGTCACCATCGGTTTTGCGGCAGATTACGTTACTCAACCAGTCGATGTGCACGGCGGCAAACACATCGTTATGCTAAACACGCAAATGACTCCGTTTGCATACAAAAACTATACCTTTACGCCCGTTACCGAGATCGCCGCTATTCGTACCCGCGACACCTTTAAAGGCGTGCTGGACGTAGCAAATATCGAACCGTGGACACAACCGCACGTGATCTTCTGGGTGGACGGCGGCACCATGAACGTGACCAACATTAACTCGGGTTGCGGCGTGACAATGGGCAACACGTATGTGGATGAAGTGCAACTTTCCCGCGTGGGCAAGAACGCCAAACTGAACCTTGCCGGTTTCCTGCAATACAGTCCCACCGTTAAGGTTGCGGATGCCTCGGTCGCCAACTGTGGTTTCTGCGGGGCGGCAGGGCTGATCACCGCGCCGAATATGATGCGTTCTCCCGAACGTTTCGGAGAATAAAATGCAAAAAAAACCAACGATTCAACCTTGAATCGTTGGTCTTTTTATCGGGTTACATACTGCGGCGACCCACTTCGCGCAGAATTTCTACCGCGGGTGCAGGAAAACGCCCCAGCGCATCGGGGCCGACATTTAGCAGATAGTTGATACCGCGGCTGTTCAAATGCTCTTTCAGTCGCAACACCTCATCCGCCGATTTCCAGTTCTGGTCGGTCGGTTTGAAGCCCCACGTATCGTTCAGCGTAGCGGGCGTTTCGAACAACATACCACCCTTATCGTCATCGGGAATCTCATTATCGCCGGCCGATCCGTAATCGCACTTGCCGACACCGATACGCGAATTGATAAGACAGTTCGGCTGATAAGATTTCACCATATCATACAACTCGTGGCTGTATTCCGCGGGAAGACCGCCCGGACAATCAAACCAGATCAGGCACAGATCACCGTAATTCGTAAGGATCTCTTTCACCTGCGGACGAATCTTTTCCTCAAAACAGCGGCGGTAATCCTTTACCGATGCATCCGGAAAATCCCAGTCGTTACCCCACGACATAATATCAAGGTTCTTACCTTCATCACAAATCGCATCGGGGTGTGCCCAGTCGATAGCTTGCGAATAATATAAACCGAACTTCATATCGTGCTTGTAGCACGCCTCTGCCAACTCGGCAATAATATCACGGCTGAAGGGCGTGGCGTCTACCACGTTGAAAGGATCCGCCTGCGATTTAAACAGTGCAAAGCCTTCGTGATGCTTCGATGTCGTGACGAAATATTTCATCCCTGCCTCTTTCGCGATCTTCACCCATTCTTCCGCATTAAAATAGATGGGATTGAACACCTTTGCCAGCTCATGATACTCCTTGTTAGGAATGCGGAAATACGATTGCGCCCATTCGGCAATAGGCTCCATACACTTGCCGTTCCATTCACCGCCGAGTAACGAATACAGACCAAAATGGATCATCATACCGAATTGCGCTTCTTTAAACCATTGTTTGCTGTCCATTGTTTCCTGCCTCCTTTTACTGTTTATGGTTTTATCTTACCGCGTCTTCAAAAGAAACGCAATGACAAAAGAAATCGATTTATTGTCCAAAATCGACTGTATCGCATTTCTTGTGTTGACTATTCGAGGATTTTTTGATATGCTTTTTGTCAGAAATCTTCTTGCGGAGGAACGTATGCGACAGATATCCTTTTTAACCTACGGTCGCCAGACTATGGGGCGCGATTGGTACATTGCCCCCCGCGGCGGTGTGTGCCGACTGTATTATCTGCACAGCGGCACCGTGTTGTACGATGTGAACGGACAGGAACTGGCACTGCGGCCCCATACTTTGTATTTATTCCCGCAGAATTTGGAGTTTCGGCTACGCACCGATGATTCCACCTGTGTGGATCACACCTATTTCGACTTTATCGCCTCCCCTGCCATATACCACAGCGAGGTTCTTACCGTATCCCTCGCGGAATACCCGCTGTTGTCTGCCGCATTCGCCGTGTTGGCATTGCTTGCGGAGCAACACCCGTATTCGACGACTAACGGCACCTACCGCCATTTGACAGCCAACTATCTTGAAGGGTTATTATCCCTCATTCGCAGCGAGTTCGGACTCACCGCTATCGCAGATCCGGACATCGAAGAGGCGGTGGAATATATTCACAGCCACTACGCAGAAAAACTATCCGTTAAACAGTTGGCGGCACGGTACCACCTTGAAACCAACGTGTTCATTCGCAAATTCAAGCGCTATACCAATACCACGCCGTATCAATACATCAAAAACCATCGAGTAAACATTGCACTGTCGTTGCTGCGAAGAGGAGCGCATACGCAAACGCAAATTGCCGAACGGTGCGGTTACGCCGATGCCTCTGCTCTCGCACACGCAATACGCTCGGTTGTAAAGTAAGAAAAAAGACACAGCATCGCTGTGTCTTTTCGTTTATAACCAACCGAGCCAACCGAACCAACGAAGCAGGTGATCTGCCCACGGACGTACATACGGTTCGTTGGCACCAAGCCCCAACCCGTGAGGCCCATGCGGGAAAATATGCATTTCCAGCGGAACGTTGTGATTACGCAACGCCGTAGCGTAGGTGTAACTGTTGATAACATTGACCACGTTATCGTCCGCCGTATGCCAAACGTAAGCAGGCGGGGTTTGATCGGTCACGTTTTTGGCGGGGTCCACCGCATCCGCCGAAACAAGCGGGGCGTCGCCCAACAGTTTCTGATAACTGCCCACGTGAGCAATGCCGTCTGCGGCGGGGGCACAAATTACGGGATAGCACAGGATCTGTGCATTCGGGATACCGTTCTCACGATCGATCGTGTCGGGCTTTTCAATCGGCTCTTCGCCCGCATAGGTTGCCGTGATTGCCGCCAAGTGTCCGCCTGCCGACGAACCCATAACAGCAATCCTATCGACCGAAATGCCGTATTCCGCCGCATGAGCGCGCACAAAACGCACCGCACGACGTGCATCCAACAGCGGTGAAGGAAAGTGGTGGGGAAACACACGGTATTCCACCAAAAAGGCGGTGATACCCGCCTCATTGAAAAATCGTGCAAACTGGTCCCCTTCGTGATCAGCGGCACGACAGCCGTAACCGCCGCCGGGAAAGATCACCACTGCCGCATCACTTTTCTTTTCTTCGGGAAGATACGGAATGATGGCCGGTATTTCTTCGCAATAACCGGGAATGACATTCCACAAAGGTCGCTTAGTCATCATACAGTCCTCTTTAATGAATCTTCAATTTGATCCACAATTCATTCATCAATTTATTCGTCTTATCCGGCAGTGTCAAAAACACCTCGGTCGTTTTCAAGAACGCCGCATCGGGATAATACATCGGATCCTCCGCCAGTTCGGGGTCCAGTAATTTACGTGCTTCGGTCTGCGGTGTGGAATACCCGATATATTCCGTATTGGCAAGAGCCGCCTCGGTACCGCAAAGGAAGTTGATATATGCTTCCGCCTCCGCCTTCATATCCGAACTTTTCAGCACACACATCGCATCCACAAACATATTCGTGCCGGACGGCGCGTAAAACGCAATATCGGTATTTCCTTCATCGGGATCCATCATCACACTGCCGTCACCCGCATAATACGGTGCGATCCACCCTTCCTCATTGATCATTTTTTGGAAGATCTGATCCATATAGTACCCTTGCAACAGATCTTTCTGTTCGATCAATTTGTCATAGGCCGCACGAATCTCGGTTTCATCGGTCGTGTTCAGCGAATAACCCAGATATGCTTCGGCAACCGCAAACGCATCCCGCGGGTTGTCAAACATATAGATCTTGTCTTTGTACTTCTTGTTCCAAAGAATTCCCCAACCGTTGGCTTCCACTTCTTCTTGTGACACATATTTCGTGTTGTAGAAGATACCGACTGTCCCCCACATATACGGCACGGAATAGCGGTTTTCGGGGTCATACAGCATACCGCGAAACTGTTCGTCGATATATTGGTAGTTGGGAATGTTGTCAAAATTCAACTCCGCCAACAAACCTTCGTCAATCATACGGCCAACCATATAATCCGACGGAAAGATTACGTCATAATCCGCCGCACCCGTGCTGATAAGCGTATACATCGACTCGTTGGAATCAAACGTTTTATAATTCACTTTAATGCCCGTTGCTTCCTCGAAAGCGCGGTTAACGTCCATGATCTCATCGTCGATGTACTCACCCCAATTAAACACGTTTAAAGTGTTATCGCTTTCTTTTGAGCACCCGCACAAGGCAAACGGTATCAACAGTGTCGCCACCAGAAATACTGCCAGTTTCTTCAATAGCGTATGCCGTCCTTTCGTATCAATGTGCGCTCTTTGTTTTTCGAGCACCGTCGCGAATTTGTCCGAGATTAACAAGCAAAAGCAGGAACAACACCGCCCCGAACATCAGAGTAGAAAGTGCATTGATTTCGGGGGTGATCGGTTTTTTGGTCATCGAATAGATGGTGACCGACAGCGTCTGTGCCGTAGAACCTGAGTTGAAATAACTGATAACGAAATCGTCCAGCGAAATCGTAAATGCCATCAGCGCACCGGTAACGATACCGGGCATAATTTCAGGCAATACCACCCGCACGAAAGCACTCACGGGAGAACATCCGAGGTCCAGCGCCGCTTCATACATATGGCGGTTCATTTGCCGCAGTTTCGGCATCACCTGTAACACCACATACGGAATGCAAAACGTGATGTGTGCGATCAGCAAGGTGGCAAAGCCGGGGCGCAACAGCCCCGTCGCACGGTAGATAAACACAAACATCAACATTAAGGCAACGCCGCTGACGATTTCGGGGCTGACCATCGGAATGTTGTTCACGAACATAAAGGTGCGTTTCAGCCGCTGGTTCATACCGTGAATACCGACAGCCGCCGCCGTGCCGATGATCGTCGCAACCAACGCCGCCAACACCGCCACGGTCAAGGTGACCTTCAGTGATTCCAAGATCAATTCATTTTGGAACAGATCTTTGTACCAATCCAGTGTGAACCCATCCCAACGGGCACGGTTTTTGGAATCGTTAAACGAGAAAGCCACCAGCACCACGATCGGAATGTACAAAAACAGAAAGAGAATACCGTTATAAACACGAGAGAGCCATTTCATACCATGAGTCCCTCCATTTCATCTTCCTGATTGTCCACAAAGCGCATAGCGGTCATACACACGACCATAAGCACCATTAAGAGGAGGGACAACATCGCACCGACGTTGTAATTCTTACTGCTGCCCATAAACAGCAATTCGATCACGTCACCGATCAACATATCCTTGCCGCCGCCAAGCAGTTTGGTAATAACGAAGGTGCTCACAGCAGGAACGAAGGTCATCGTAATACCAGAAACGATGCCGGGTTTCGACAACGGCAACACGACGCGATGGAAAATGTGTGCACCGCTGCAACCGAGATCCTGCGCCGCTTCGATCAAGCGATTGTCGATCTTGATCATTACAGAATACAGCGGAATGACCATATACGGCAGGAAGTTATACACCATACCGAGAATAACGGCACCGTCGGTATTGATCATGTGCACCGGTTCAAGACCGATGGCGATCAACAGTTGGTTGATAAGACCTTTATCTTCCAACAACGACATCCACGCATAAGTACGCAGAAGAAAATTCATCCACATCGGCAGCATCACCAGCATCACCATCACCGTTTGTGCACGTGCCGAAGTGCGAGAAATGCTATATGCCAACGGATACGCCAAAACAAGGCAGAGTAAAGTGGACACCGCACCCATCCAAATGGATTTCCAAAAAGTGGGTATAAAATCCTTCACGGCGAACAGGTTGGCGAGGGTAAACGCTCCGTTTTCATCCGTAAATGCAAACCAAAGCACCATAGCCAACGGCACAACGGTGAACAACAGCATCCACAGCCCGAAGGGAGTAGCAGCGCTTTTCGTTCTCATCGGTCGTCCTCCCCTACCGCTTCTTCCAGCAAGTCCACGTTCGGATCGGCTAATTCTTCGAATTCCTCGGAATACGAACTGTAATCGCCGAACATCCCTGAATATTCGGATTTCTTCATAATATGAATATCTTCGGGATTCAGTACGATACCGATCACGCTTTCAGGTGCGTAGTAATCGGTCGTTTGGATCAACCACTTAAACCCTTTGAAGTCCACAATGGTCTCAAAGTGCACGCCTTTAAAGGTAACTTCGGTCACTGTGCCGACCAAGTTGCCTTGTTCGGGAGCAACGATATCAATATCTTCGGGACGGATAACCACGTCCACCGGCTCCATCGGCGCAAAGCCGCTATCCAAGCACTTAAACTTACGGCCAAAGAATTCCACCAAATAGTCTTCGTGCATTACACCGTCAAGAATGTTGCTCTCACCGATAAAGTCTGCCACAAACGCGTTCTGCGGCTCGTTATAGATATCCTGCGGTGAGCCGATCTGCTGAATACGGCCACCATCCATAACGACCACCGTATCCGACATCGAAAGTGCCTCTTCCTGATCGTGGGTAACATACACGAACGTGATGCCGAGACTCTTTTGGATGTTTTTGAGTTCCACCTGCATATCCTTACGCAGTTTCAGATCCAAAGCAGAAAGCGGTTCATCAAGCAACAATACGCCGGGGTTGTTCGCCAATGCACGGGCAATCGCCACCCGCTGCTGTTGACCGCCCGACAAGGTGGACACCGCCCGCTTTTCAAACCCTTTCAAATTGACAAGGGCCAACATACGGCGCACGGTTTCATCAATTTCCGATTTTTTCTTTTTTTGCACACGCATACCAAACGCCACGTTTTCATACACGTTCAAATGCGGGAACAATGCATAACGCTGAAAAATGGTGTTGACCGCCCGCTTGTGCGGCGGAATATCGTTGATACGGCGACCGTGAAAAAAGACATCACCGCGATCCGGCGTGACAAACCCACCGATGATACGCAACGTGGTAGTCTTTCCGCAACCGGAAGGACCGAGCAACGTCACAAATTCACCGTTTTTAATGTTGAGGTTCAAGCCCTCCAACACAGGTTCACCGTCGAACGATACGGCAATGTCTTGCAGTTTGATAATGTCTTCCATAAGAAGCATCCCCCTTTGCGGTTTTTGGATCCTCCGATTTTCACGGAGAACGCGATACTTTGAACAACGCCCTCCGCAAAGGGTTTTTCACAGTCGTCTGCAAAGGATGAGCCTTTGGCGACTGCGGCGTTGCCGGATACCGCTGATATATTGCTAGATGCTATTAGCAGTTATTATATACTATAATAGAAACCACGAAAAATGTCAATACCTTTGCAGTAAAACGCTCCCGAAGTCCACACGAACTTCGAGAGCGTTTCCTTTTATTTCTTTAAAGCGTTGTTACGGTGCAAAATACGGCGCACCAACAAGCGGCGGAGCGCCACTTTATCAAACGGTACAACAGGATACAAATACCCCGTTCCGAGCGCGGTTTGCGTGGTGGCGAGCACGACTGTCACCAACACTATGCCGCCCACAAATCCCCACACACCGAACAAAGCGGTCAACACTAAAAACAACATACGCGACAGTTTAAAAGCATATCCCAGTTCAAAGCTCGGTTGCGTGAAGGTTGCCACCGCGACAGCCGCCATATACAGTAGCACCTCTGCTACAAACAATCCGGCCGACACGGCAAATTCGCCGAGTATCAAAGCGCCCACCACACCAAAGGCGTTGTTCAGCGCACTCGGGGTGTTCAGTGAAGCCAGCCGAATGGCATCAATAATTACCTCGACCAATAAAAGTTGTATAATGACCGGCACGGTATTCGGCTCTTTGATGCGAATAAACTCAAGCCACGACGGTATCCACGTGGGGTTGGTAATGAGCAAGAACCAAACGGGTGTAACAAAAATGGTGAAACCAAACACCAAAATACGCACCAAACGGAGGTAGGACCCCACCAGCGGCGGGAAATAGTAGTCGTTGGTATCCTGCACGAAATCGAACACTCCCGAGGGCAGGATCATTACTACGGGCGTACCGTCTACGATCACTAAAATACGTCCCTCCGATACCGCAGCGGCAGCGGCATCGGGGCGCTCGGTATATCGCACTTTCGGAAACGGATTATACCACTGTTGTTTGCGAAACAGGCACTCCACCAAACTCTCCTGCCCCATCGTCAAACTCGGAATAGTGATGTTTTGAAGTTTTTCGCGCAAGGTATTCACATGCTTTGACGGTGCCACACCGTCCAAATAGCACATCACCACATCCGTTTTAGATACGTTGCCGATCTGCCAATACTCCATTGTGAGGCGTGCATCTCGCAAATGGCGGCGTATCAACGCGGTATTAAACACCAAAGTTTCCACAAATCCATCGTGCGAACCGCGCAGGACTCGATCGGATTCCGGTTCGGACACCCCGCGCACGGGATAGGTACGCAGATCGACCAGTATCACCTTGTCGTATCCATCCACCAGCAGTGCCAACTGTCCCGAAAGCACGGCCGTAACCACTTCGTCGGGTCGGTCGGTCACCGCCACTTCGGTATACGGGACGAAGTGTGAGGCAAAAGCCTCGGCATCGCTTAAACTTTTTACTTTTTCAGGTTGCAGATTTACAAAAAACTGCAACATTTTCGACATAGTTTCATCCTTTACAAATCCATCGACAAACACGATCGCCGCCGCACGGTCTGCGACCGTCACATCGCGCAGAACGATATCGAAACTGGCCGATACACGAAGCAATTGCCGCAACAACGTTGCGTTTTCTTTTACGTCTTTTGAAAAAAAGAGAGGCATACGGTTACCGTTCCTTTCATAAGGTCGGTAACAGTATGCCCAAGGATTGCCGAATTATCAAAAGAAAGTCGCAACCTGTTGTGCAGGCGGCTCAGCTTTTTCCACCTTGATTGCTTTCAGAACGGGTCCCTTTTTGCGATAGGCTTTGTGATACTCCACCGTAAGACGGGCGGTCAACACCACCCAGTCGCGCTGGTTCAAGGTTTTCGCCCCTTTCCAATCACAAATCAGACCGCCGTATGCGATATCGTCTTCACAGCAAGTCATTATGTGGCGACCGATCACAAAACTGTCAAGCGGCATCTTACCCTCCACAGCCACCAGTCCTTTGAACTTCACCGTTTTTCCCGCATAGGTATCCATATTTTCGTTCAGATCACGGTACCACAGTGCATAATCGACATCGGCGATCTCAATGATCGGTGCGTTCACGTCAAACGGCAAGGGATCTTCGATGTCATCGTATTCCACGTCCCCGTTTTCATATTCATACGCAATATCCGCACGGCGTGACGTGGCACGCACGATTTTGTGGAAAGCCATCTTATCCATATCCGCACGGTAACGGTTGAATGCCACCAATTCACAACTGTTCAGTTTATCCACTACCAAACTACGCATATTGGCGTTGTAGACTAAGAAGGTCGTTGCATCAACAAAGCAAAGTTCTTGATAGATCATCCATCCCTGCGGCATGGCATTATACAACCGATCCAGCATCCACATACCGTTGTATTCCACCATTACACGCTTGGCGTTACACGCTTTTTGCCACGCTGTCAACGCTTCGGGGGTGAGGTCATCTTCCTCTTCCACCACTTGTATGGTAATGTTTTTACCTCCGTTCGGCATACGGGATACATCGTATTCTTCCATACCTTCTTCACACAAAAGAAGCAATGTGGACTCTCCGCCGTTAAAGCGCTTGTCCTCTAACGTGCCTTGAATAAATCGTGTCTTACCCGACTCCAAAAAGCCGGTAAACAGATATACCGGTGTCTCCATTTTACTCACCCTCTTACAGACCGAACAAAACTTCCAGTGCCTTCTCATTTAAATCGGCGCCGATAACACACAACCGACCGATCACACCCGCTGCACCTTCGCGCACATCCGCTTCTCCGGGAACATAATCAAAATGCAACCAGCCGTTCTCACCGCCGACAATACCTTTCGCACGCAATACATGACCATAGGCATGTTCGTCTTCCAATGCTTTCAGTATCGCGTTCAACTCATCCGCGGTATAACGCCGTGCTGTTTCGCGACCAAAGCTTTGGAACACTTCGTCTGCATGGTGATGGTGGTGCTCATGACAACCACACTCGTGATCGTGATGGTGGTGATGCTCGTGACAACCGCATTCGTGATCGTGGTCGTGGTGATGCTCGTGACAACCGCATTCGTGATCGTGATCGTGGTGATGCTCGTGACACTCACACTCGTGATCGTGGTCGTGGTGATGCTCGTAACACTCACACTCGTGATCGTGGTCGTGGTGATGCTCGTGACAACCGCATTCGTGATCGTGGTCGTGGTGATGATGGTGTCCGCAAGTCGGGCAAACGTCGGCATCCTCGGCCAGACGGTGCAATTCCGCTTCCAGCGTGTGGGTACGCTCGGTCGCTTCCAAGATTTGCTTACCACTCAACTCGTTCCAAGGAGTAGTCACGATCACCGCCGTGGAGTTATGTTCACGCAACAAGGCAATAACCGCCTCCAGCTTTTCTTCGCTCATTTTATCGGTGTGACTCAACACGATCGCACCCGCATTGGCAACCTGATCGTTAAAGAACTCGCCGAAGTTCTTCATATACATCTTAGCCTTACCCGCATCCACCACCGTGGTAAAGGCGTTGAGTTGCATCTCCGCCGAATCGATCTCACGTACCGCACGGATCACATCGCTGAGTTTACCGACACCCGACGGTTCGATCAACACGCGATCGGGCGAAAACTGTGCCAACACTTTTTTCAACGCTTCGGCAAAATCGCCCACCAAACTGCAGCAAATACACCCCGAATTCATCTCGGTGATCTCTACACCTGCATCCTGTAAAAAGCCGCCGTCGATACCGATCTCACCAAACTCGTTCTCAATCAGCACCAACTTCTCGCCGCTGTACGCCTCTTGGATCAATTTTTTGATCAACGTGGTTTTTCCCGCACCCAAAAAACCGGAAAATATATCGATCTTGGTCATTTTTAAAACTCCTTTTCCGCATAACTGTTACGGAATAATCATAGCACAATCCTTGCGCGGTTGCAACCGCAATTCGTGAAAAAATTCAGTTTCCGTCCATAAAGGTGTACAATCCGTCGCACAATCGGTTGAATATTGTCGCCGCCGAAGTTTTGGTATTGTTGTAATCCTCTGCCAATACCGCCAACAGGTATCGCGGTTGTTCGGCAGGGTAATATCCCACAAACCAATTCTGCACCGTTTCTCCGTTTTCGGTGAACCATCCGCTCTCTGCCGTACCCGTCTTGCCGCCCGCTCCTCCGTTCGCGGGCGCGGCACTCTCCCCCGTAGCGCCCTCTGCGACAGCGGCAATCATCAATTGACGCAGCACGGTCGCGGTTACGGGAGAAAATGCCGTTTGACCGGGTGTAATGCCATCTGCCTTTACGCCTCCTTGGTCATCCACCGTTCCGTAAACAACCGACGGACGTTGCATCACGCCGTCATTTACCACTGCCGACAGCATTTGTATCATATGGTACGGTGTTGCCAACAATCCGCCTTGTCCGAACGAGAGGTTTGCCAAGGCAGCGGCATTGTGTTGCAGTTCCGAAAGGGTCGGCAAGGTGGCTCGTGCGGTTTTATACCGTTCAGCAGGTATCACCGCACGGTCAAAACCGAGTTCCACCGCCGTTTGATACAGATGTTCCGCCCCGATCTCTTCAATCAGTTGTATGAAATAACAGTTGCAGGAAAGTGCAAACGCCTCCTCCAACGTCAACCTACCATGTCCCAAACGGTTGTGACAGTGAAAAGACACGCCGTCCACGTTATAGGCACCGTGACAATCGTATTGCCGTGAAACGGGGACACCGCTTTCGAGAGCGGCGGCAGCCGATACGATCTTAAACACTGAACCGCAGTTGTAGTTGCAGAGAGTGCGGTCCATAAGCGGCGCATCCCGCGCCTCCAACAGCGAAGCAACCGTTTCGGGCTGAAACGACGGTGCGCTGACTGCCGCCAAGATTTCCGCAGTAGCGGCATCGGCAACCAACACCGCTCCTTTGGGAAGCATTTGTGAAGCGACCTGTTCGGCATACTGTTGGATATCGCGATCCAATGTCAACATCAAACCCGCACGGGCGTTCGCCAGACTGTCATTCACGATCGGAGCCGTATCGGTCAGCAGATGTCCTGCGGCGTTGATTTCATAGGTTGCGGTCAAGCGCCCCTCGCAGTTTTGCAAAAACGTATCATATGCCAACTCCAGCCCGACGGCACCACGGCCCTCTGCGTTCAAATACCCCAACAAGTGCGGTGCATATACCTGCTCACCGTATCGGGTGGGTGTGCGAAAGCGCAGTACCCCACGCACGTCGGGAAAATCCTCATCCGCTATCATTACGATCGGTCGTCCGCTTTTCAAACGTTCGGACAGCGGCAAGAACACCTCGTCTGCCAATCCTTCCGCCAAGGCGGACATCGTGCGTGTATACGGTGCCACACACAAACGCAATTCACGGCTTCGGTTGACCAACGGATATCCGTTTCGGTCGTAGATCGTGCCGCGTGCGGTTGCCACTGTCAGTGTGGCAGAGGATTGCTCGGCAATCGTTTCGGCAGCCGGATCTTCCGAAAGCGCGAGATAGC
>SVPM01000045.1 GCA_015065865.1 Oscillospiraceae bacterium
CATCAGCGTCTATCTCCGTTCGACTTGCATGTGTTAGGCATGCCGCCAGCGTTCGTCCTGAGCCAGGATCAAACTCTCTAAAAATGGTATCTAAAGCGTTTCCGCTTCAAATCATTCTCAGAGCTTTCTAAGCTCAAAATTACGCTTGCGCGTGTTTTGTCGGTCTTTCACCGACTTGAACCGTTTTTCCGGTTACTTGCAGGAGTCGTGCTCCTGCGAATTAACGGGTAGTGTTTTGTTCTACTTTCGTCTTTACGTTGTTTAATTTTCAAGGTCCTTTGCGACCCCCGTTTCGTGGGGTGCTCGAGTATAATACCAAATCCATCCCCATTTGTCAACCCTTTTTTTTAATTTTTTTTGAGTTTTTTAAAAAAACTTTTTCAGCCACAATATCTTGTGAATTCGGCCGTTTTTTGACACAAGAAAACGCCTTGCTTTTCTGAGCAAGGCGTTTTCTTTTACAATTCGCCGATACGGCGCACGTCGGGCGTGGCAATCGCTTCAAACCGTGTGCCGAGCGCCTCTCCCGCAGGGAACACTTCCGAAAGCGGCACCAACACGAAGGCACGTTCCATCATGCGCGGATGCGGCACCGTCAGTTCTTCGGTCGCTTCCGTATACCCTTCATACAACAGCAGGTCGATATCCACCACTCGCGGTGCGTTGCGAAAAGTCCGCACCCTTCCAAGCGCCGCTTCGATGCCGAGGCATCCGCCGAGCAGGGCGTGCGGTGTAAGCGATGTGTCCACCGTTACCACGATGTTATAGAAATCGGGTTGATCGGCATACCCCACGGGCGCGGTCTGATACACCGACGACACCGCCGTGACCGCCGTGTGCGGCAACAGCCCCAGCGCATCCACCGCCGACCGCAACGCGGCCAAGGGGTCCCCCAAATTGGCACCGAGCCCAAGCACCGCTCTCATACCGTATCCTCCGCACGGCGCGTGATCTCCACCGCCATATAGTCAAAGTCAGCCGGCACGGGGGCACGCGGCTTCTTCAACAGGACGGTGACCTCCGCAACCGGAAACTCCGCCAGCACTGCTTCTGCCACGCGCGTGGCGGCGCGCTCGATAAGGTCGTTCTTCTCCGCCGACATCACCGCTATAATACGCTTGGACACCGTGGAATAGTTGACCGTGCGGGTAAGATCGTCGGTGGCACCGGCGGCAGACAGATCCAAACGCATCGTCACGTCCAGTTCGAACGGCTGGCCCTTTTCCTTTTCCGCCTCTTTCACACCGTGATAGGCGTATACCCGCAGGCCTTTAATAATAATCTTATCCATATTATATACTCCTCGCCTTTCGTAATTCTTCAACCGCGCGTGCGGCGACAACCGTTGCAGCAACGTCGTGCACCCGCACAACGTGTGCGCCGTTCAGCATGGCCGCCGTATGCAGTGCAACACTGCCGTGCACCAATTCTTCTTCACTCTGCGGTAGGCAGACCTCTTTAACCACCCGCTTGCGCGACGCGCCGACCAGCAGCGGGAATCCGTATTCGATAAAATCTCGCAGACGGGCAATCAGCGCCAAATCGCCCGCGGTAGAACTGCCGAAACCAACGCCGATATCCAAGCAGAGCGCTTCGGGCGACACTCCCGCCGCCGTCGCCGCCGCGGCGATACGGCGAATATAGCCGTGCATATCCGCTATGGTTTGAGCAGGTAATGCGGTGCGATCCGCCACGTCCCCCGCACGCATACACACGATGCCCGCGCCGTACCGTGCCGCCACATGAAGCATTCCGTTTCGTTCACTTCCGGACACGTCGTTGATGATATGCGCCCCTGCTTCCAGTGCGTGTGCCGCCACTTCCGGGTGAAAAGTATCCACCGACAGCGGGACGTCCACCGCCGCCCGCACCGCCGCAAGGCAGGGTTCCAGACGCGCCCATTCCTCCTCTGCAGACAGGCATGTTGCCCCCGGACGGGTGGACTGTGCGCCAATGTCCAAAACGGCGGCACCTTCCGCCACCATGTGAACCGCACGCGCCGCCGCCGTTGCGGGCGTATTATACCGCCCGCCGTCCGCAAAACTGTCGGGGGTGACGTTGAGTATCCCCATCACCAACGGCCGTTCAAGCGACAGCATACCACCGCGTATACGCCAACTGCTCATAGTCCTCTCCTTATATATACATTATATAATCTGCATCATCAAACAGAAAACGATTGGGATCGTGCCGCAAGCAAGCAAATGGGACACGATGGTCATACCCGCCGCCGTGGAGGGATCTTTGCCATAGGCACTGGGCACCACGATGGTGTTCAGCCCGAGCGGCATCGCCAGCGAACACACACCGCAAACAAACTCGGTGCGGGTGAGCGGCAACAGACTGAAGATACCGATAGCCGCCAACGGAACCAACACCAACCGCACGACGGAAAGCAGATACACCCCGCCGTTACCGAACAACTTCTTGAAATCCACTGCCGCAACGGTGATACCCGTGAGCAGCATCGCCACGGGGGACATACATCCACCGGCGGCGCTCACCGCACCCGTAAACCACACGGGCAACGGCAGCCCCAACAACCCGAGCAAAATGCCGAGCAGCATACCGCCGAACATCGGATTGCAAAACGGTTTGAGTTTAGCCCGCACACCGCGCGCACCCGTTTCTTCCGCCGGAATCAGCAATTTCGGCACGCCCCACAAATAGATCGCCACCCACAACGGCAGAACGAAAATAAGATATTCCATAAAAATATCGGGGAACATCGCCGCCACCACGGCGTTGCCCATAAATCCGAAATTGGAAAACGCCAAGCCGTAGGTATATATATTTTGAATAAAACGATCACGCGACAACAGGCGCGGCAAAAAGATCGCCACGGGGAGCATCACCAAAAGTACCGCCGCACTGACAAGCAACAGGCGCCCCGAGGACACCAGTTTGTCCACCGTGAAATTTTCCACAAACGTGCCCAACACCAAGGCGGGAATGAACACGGTGTTTTCGAGTTTTGCAAGCACGCGACCGGCATCGGACGAGATAACGCGCAGTTTTACAAGCAAGAAACCGACGGCGATCAGCAAAAACAAAAACGCCATTTGATTGAGAGATGACAAAAAGATTTCCATACAGACACCGCCTTTGGAGGTATCATAGCATATTTTAAAGAATAGTGCAACGAAGTTTTATAATTTCTCATAAAAAATGCTTGACAAGCGATGTGGCGTGTGCTATACTGTCATTCGCACCAAAGATTTGCGGCTTTAGCTCATCTGGTAGAGCGCCACCTTGCCAAGGTGGAGGTAGCGAGTTCGAGCCTCGTAAGCCGCTCCAAAAGAAAAGCAGTCATCCCAGCGGGATGGCTGTTTTTGTTTTGGCAAGTGTCTCGAGGATCGAACAGGGGGTCGAGCGGCTTTGCGCTTGCTTTTTTTCGTTCTTTGTGATATACTGTCGTTGTAATTTTTCGAAAGGATGTTTACTATGGCTTTTTCGTATCGTCCGCAGGGTGTGTGTGCCCGCGGCATCACTTTTGACATTGAGGACGGCGTCGTCCGCAACGTGAAGTTTGAGGGCGGCTGTTCCGGCAACACGCAGGGCGTGGCCGCACTGGCAGAAGGAATGCCCGCCGAAGAGGCGATCCGCCGCCTGCGCGGTATCCGTTGCGGCTTTAAACCCACCTCCTGCCCCGATCAACTGGCCAAAGCGCTGGAAGCGGCACTGGAACAAAAGTAAAACGAAACAGCAAAAGCGGTCACAGTCCAACCGGACTGCGACCGCTTTTTTGTTTTTGTTCAAAGACCGAGTTCTCGAATCTTATCGGCAACGGCATACCATGCGGGCTTATATATCCGATCGCCGCCTTCGTCGTTACATTCGGCAAAGCCGAAGTGCGATTCGCCATGGTAGGCACCCTGCTCACGTTCGAAGCGCGGTTCGTCTAACAACTCATAAAAGATAATACCCTTGAAACGGGGCTCATGCATATCGTACACTTTCTGAATGAACGAAGCCGTCCACTCAGCCTGCAGCGCGTTACGCGACTCACGATTGCGAACAACATCCCGCTTCGCCTCATCCCAACGCTCGTGCAGGTTCATCCACTGGTTGGTCTCGCAGATCATAATATCGGCATCCGGAATCGTTTGGCAAACGTCCGTCACGATCAAATCGATAGAAGAAAGCTCCTCGCCGTCGGAATACCAGCCAATGCCGATCACGTCCCAACGGCAACCTTTTTCATACAGATCGTAGATCAGCGCGGTGTGCCACCAGCAGAAATTCATACTGGTTTTCACAGAAGGATAGCCCCTCTTCAGCCCTCGCAACGCACCACGCATCGCATACAAGCACTTTTCACACAGCACACAATCGTATTCGCCGAGTTCACGCCCCATTTTGGCAGGAAGAACTATGTTGAAAATATTTCCGTTGATGCACGCCACATCGGTTTCGTTGAACACCTGATACACGTCCACCGCACCCTGCAGCGCCGCCGACACCCCCGCCATAAACTCTTCGTAAAAGGTTTCCAATTCCTCCAACGGCTGATCCCAGTTCTGCCACTGGTGATAGTGGTCAATGCAGAGCAAAAATTCCATCCCACGCGCGTGGCAACCATCCGCCATAGCGCGAATTTCCGCAATGTCCTCGGGGGTCTGCGCCGGACTGTTAAAACGGATAATTTTCATTCTCGCCGCGGCGCAATCGTCCAGATTTTGTTCTTGTGTATTGCAATACGGGGTGTACGTGCGGTTATGAAGGTTCATACCGACTATCATCCTACCACTCCTCCCCTCAGTGCTGTTAGTCTTATTCTTCTTCCGGACGCTCCCAGTTGTGCCACACGTTTTGCACGTCATCGTTGTCTTCCAACGCATCAAGCAGTTTTTCCATCTTCACGATCAGTTCGGGGTCGGTGATGGCGGTGTAGACATCCGGCACCATTTCGAGTTCTGCCGATACAAACGTGTACCCCTTTTCCTCCAGTGCATCACGCACGGCCGAAAAATCGTCGGGTTCGGTAGTCACTTCAAACACATCGGCATCCGCCGCGAAATCCGCCGCACCCGCCTCGAGCGCATCTTCCATCACTTGATCTTCATCCAAACCTTCCGCCTCAATAGCGATAACACCTTTTTGATTAAACATAAAGGACACGCAACCGCTTTGACCGAGATTTCCGCCGTATTTGTCGAAATAGTGGCGAATATCGCCCGCTGTGCGGTTACGGTTATCGGTCAGCGTTTCCACGATAACGGCAATGCCGCTCGGGCCGTAGCCCTCATACTGCAACGCTTCCCAGTTTTCGCCGCCTTCGCTCGATGCTTTTTTAATGGCGCGCTCGATGTTGTCGTTCGGCACGTTGTTGGCCTTGGCTTTGGCAATGGCATCCTTCAGTTTGGAGTTGGATGCAGGGTCGGCACTGCCGCCCTCTTTCACCGCCACCGCCAGTTCACGGCCGATCTTGGTAAACACCTTGGCACGCTGGCCGTCGGTCTTTTCCTTTTTACGTTTGATGTTGTTCCACTTGGAATGTCCGGACATGGGTATTATCTCCTTTTATTAGTTTATTCTTCGTTCTTTTCTTCTTTAGCGCTCTGCTGACGGTTGCCTGCGCGCACCGTCTTCACGGTGGAGACCGGCACGGTGATCGGGGGCGAATCGGGTGCCTTGTCCAACCGCACCTTGAGCATCCCCGTGAGCAGGCTCACTTCGGTCACCACGCCGCGCCCCTCCTCGGTAATGACCGCGGAACCGTTTTTCGGGGTGGCTCGCAACAGCGCCTCATACGCATCCTGCTCGTATTTTAAACAACACATCAGTCTGCCGCAAGTGCCCGAGATCTTTGTCGGGTTAAGCGATAAACCCTGCTCCTTTGCCATTTTGATGGAAACGGGCTGAAAATCCGCCAAAAACTCCGAACAGCAAAACGGACGTCCGCAGATGCCGAGTCCGCCGAGCATTTTGGCTTCGTCACGCACGCCGATCTGGCGCAATTCGATGCGGGTATGGAAAGAGGACGCAAGATCCTTCACCAACTCGCGGAAATCCACCCGCCCGTCGGCGGTGAAATAAAACAGCAGTTTGGAATTGTCGAATGCAAATTCCGCATCCACCAGTTTCATATCCAGTTTGTGCGCCTCAATGCGTTCTTGACACAATTTCAACGCGTGACGGCGGCGCACTTCGTTTTCCTGCAATTGCTTTTTATCCGCCTCGTTTGCCAAGCGCACCACCGGACGAAGAGGCTGTACCACCGCCTCGTCTTCGATCGCGCGGCCGGGGATGCAAACGGTGCCGCACTCAATACCGCGCGCCGTTTCCACCATCACCAAGTCGCCCACCGCCAACGTGTGGCCTTTGGGATCAAAATAGTACGTCTTTCCGGCATCGCGAAAACGTACCCCTACAACGTATGCCATAGTGTTCTCCTTATCGTTATATTGTCAGTCCCGTCCTGCGGCAGTCCGCAAACGGGCACTCATCATCGTCAAAAGCAACGTGTGGTTGACATTGCGGCGGCGTGCTTTTTGCAACTCGCCCACCGCGTCCACCAACGCCGCCAACCGTGCCGCCGCCAACTGCGACGAAAGCAATACTGCCGTTTCGGACACGGGACGCGCCCGCATTCCCTCGGCATACGCCAACGCATCGCGGAACAACAGCACCAACGCCGCAAGCAGGTCGTCGGTCAAGGTCTTATCCTTTTGGTCGAGCGGAGCAAGCGCCGACAACAGCGCCCATTCCTGCGGCGCGACCACCGCCGCCGCCACAGCGTCCGCCAAGGCACGCACTTTCGCAAGTCCGTCCCCCTGCACCGCCTGCAACACACGGCCCAAACAGCCGTCGTATAACGCAACCGCTTCTTTCAACACCGCTTCTTCAGCCTGCGGCACCCGTTCACGCAACCACGGCAACGCCTGCGCTTCGCTCACACCACGGAGTGACACGCACACAGTGCGGGACTGCACCGTTGGCAATAACAGCGAGCGATTTTCACAGGTCAACATAAACAGCAAACGGGGAGGCGGTTCCTCCAAGATCTTCAAGAGGGCGTTTTGCGCCTGCGGTGTCATACCGTCTGCACCGCACAAGATCATCACACGCCGCGGTGCCTCGTTCGGCAACACGTACGCGCGCTCACGCAGATCACGCACCACGTCAATATGAAACGACCGCGCCGCGCCGTCGCCGCCCATTTCCTCGATATCGGGATGCCCGCCGTGTAACGCCTTGTGACACGCGTGGCACACACCGCAAGGACGCTCGCCCTCGCTTTCGCACACCGCGGCGGCAGCAAGGCGGCGCGCCAAGGTGCGCCGACCGCTTCCTGCGGCGCCTTCGATCAGCAGGGCGTGCGGAAACTGCCCCCGCGCCGTATAGGACGAGAGCAGTGCTTTGGCGTCCTCGTTACCAATAAAATCACCGAAATGCATTACAGTTTTTCAAACCGTTCGACATCCATCACAAAGATGGTCGCACCGCCGACTGTGACCTCCACGGGGAAGGCGGCGGCGTGCATCGCACCGTATGCCGTGCCCGAAACCAACTGCGTGCGGCGCTTGGAATGCTTGCCTACCAACGCAATGACTTCGTCCACCTTCTCCTCTTCCGTGCCGATGAGGAAGGTGGTATTGCCCGCCTTCAAAAAGCCACCCGTAGTGGCCAGTTTCGTGGCAAAGAAACCGGCTTCCATCACCGCATCCGCCACACGGGGTGCATCGTCCTTGTTTACGATCGCCATAATAAGTTTCATAAAAGTACCCCCTTATATAACTTGCTTTTTCGTAACACGCCTGCCAACAACAGTCCTCCGCCGACACAGGCCACCGTTTGCCCCGCCGCGACCTGCAAAGCGTACAGCCAAAACAAGCCGGCGTTTTCCGCCGCCCACGCACATTCCGCACCGACGACCACCGCGTTGAACAACACGGGCGGCAAAGCGGAAAGCCACGGCAGCCCCTTCACCGTTACGCGGCGCAACGCACGGCTCGCCAACGCGGCGACAAGCGTTGCCAACGTGCCAAACAGCCAATCCCACGCGCCGACCGCACCGCCCGAAAGCAAGTTCGCGATCAAACACCCTACCGTGAGACCCGCAACCGACGACGGCATAAACGCGGGTAAAACGGTCAGCACCTCGGCCACGCGCACTTGGATCACACCGTAACTGATGGGCGCGAACACCAAACACAACGCGGCGTACATACCGCCGACGATACCCGCCTCGGTCAAGTAGCGTAACGGCCGCTTTTTCGTTGTTTCCATATTCTGTTTTCCTCCGTAGTTTTATTTTATGTCAGGATGGTTTCGAACTGACAGCAGGAAAGACTCCTACACCATAATGATACACGCTAACCCTCGATTTGTCAAGGTTTCACCTTTCCTTTTATCAAGGAAAATATATGTTGAAATACCGCCCCAAAAATGATATAGTATAACCACAAGGGGGTGACGGTGTGCACGCATATCGTTTGATACGCTCAAAGCGCCGAACCGTGGCGATCGAGATCCGCCCGAACGGTGAAATTCTCGTGCGCGCGCCCCGCCTTGTGCCACGCGCCGTGATCGAACGGGAACTCGCCCTGCGAGAAGAATGGATCGCACGGCACTTGGCGACGTTGCCGCCGCCCCGACCGGAACCGAGCGAAGAACAACTGGCCGCGTGGCGAAAAGCGGCGGCGGATCATCTGCCGAAACGCGTGGCACATTTCGCCGCCGTGATGGGCGTTACTCCTGCGGCCGTGAAGATCAACGCCGCCGCCAAACGCTTTGGCAGTTGTTCTTCCAAAGGCAATTTGAATTTTTCCTGTCGCCTGATGGCGTATCCGCCCGAGGCAATCGATTATGTCGTGGTACACGAACTGGCGCATCTCACCCATATGAACCACAGCGCCGCTTTTTACGCTACCGTCGCCGCCGTATTGCCCGACTACAAGGCACGTGCGGCGTTGCTGAAAAACAAGAGGTAAAACTACTATGTCAAAAAAACAAGAACTGTTGGGCCTGCTCCGTGCGGCGATCGACCGCTACGGTATGTTGCAAGACGGGGATCGCGTTGCCGTGGGCGTTTCGGGCGGCAAGGACAGCATGGTATTGCTCTCTCTCCTTTCGGAGTTGCGGCGTTTCTCCCCTGCGGCGTTTTCGCTCACCGCCATCACGCTTGACCCTGCGTTTAACGGCGTGGAAACCGATTTTTCCACCGTTGCGGCGTGGTGCGACGCGCATGAGGTGCCGTACATTCTAAAGCGCACGCGTTTGGCAGAAACCGCCGTTGAACGATCGGCAGGGAAGCCGCCTTGCTCGCTGTGTGCTAAAATGCGGCGCGGCGTTCTTCACCGCACCGCCGTGGAGGCAGGCTGTAACGTAGTGGCGTTGGGGCATCACAAAGACGATGCCGCCGAAACGGTGCTGATGAACCTGCTTGAAGGCAGCCGCTTTACCTGCTTTGCCCCCGTGACCGACTTGGATCGGCGCGGTTTGCGGCTGATTCGTCCGATGATTTTTATGACCGAACGGGAGATCGCCGATTTTGCCGCGGCCGCGTCACTGCCGATCGTGACTTCGCGCTGTCCGGTGGACGGCCACACCCACCGTCAAAAAGCAAAGGAACTGGTGGCGGCACTTTCAGCAGAATACGGCGATGTCAGCGAAAAACTGGTACACGCGCTTTGCGCCGACCATATCCATCACTGGTAAAGGAGCAGATTTATGAAACGAATACTGGCCATTCTCACCGTGTGCACACTGTTGCTCGCAGGCGGATGCCGTCCGAAGGACAAAACACCCGATGTCGAGCCGCCTCTGCCCGTGACGGGGGATGTAGAAGTGGCGGTGCTTTCGATCGGCAAAGCCGATGCGATCGTCATCACCACCCAAAACAAGACGGTCGTGATCGATACCGGCGAAACAGACGACGGCGGCAAGGTGTTGAACTATTTGAACGAAAAAGGGCGTTCGGTCATCGACCTGCTTATTATCACCCACTACGACCGCGACCACGTGGGCGGCGCCGACCGCCTCTTGAACTTTGCGGAGGTCAAGCAGATCCTCCGTCCCGATTACGTGGGCGTGCGCGAGGAATACGACACTTTCTTGGCAACCGTGCAAGCGTTGCAGATACCCGACACCGCGCTCCCTTGCGGAGGCGAGGACGTCACCCTGACGGTGGAAGACGTTGAGTTCACCATAAACGCCCCCCTAAAAGATAACTACACCAATAAAGACGGTGTTCAGCAAGACAACGATTTCTCCTTGGTGGTGCGTATGCGCCACGGCGCGAAAGCGTTTGTGTTTGCAGGCGATGCCGAGGACGCCCGCTTGGCGGAGTTGGTCGTAAGCAAGAAGAATTGGAAAGCCGATTTCTTAAAACTGCCGTATCACGGCAACTTCACCGATCTTACTTCCACCTTCTTCCAACTGGTACAGCCCGACTACGCCGTGGCGTGCGATTCAGACAAAAATCCGACGGCGGCGGAAACGGTCGCCGCGCTGGCCACGCTTGGTTGTAAGCATTACGCCACGCGCAACGGCACCGTGATTTGTCACAGCGACGGCACGACTTTGACCGTAACGCAAACCGACAAAGAATAAGGTTCCCGTAAAGCACATACCCCCGTCCGCTGCAGAAATGTTCGCCAAGAACATTTCCGCAGCGGATGGGGGTATGTTTTTTCTTTTATCCTTCCGCAGGGAATTTGTCGATCTTCATAACGGCGTATTGCAAGATAAGACGCGCGTCGGTAGAGTTGACCGTGCCGTTACCGTCCACATCGGCGGCCGCCTTGTTCGGCAGGGAATCGATCTTCTGTACCGCATATTGCAACGTCAAGCGGGCATCGGTGGAAGTCACCGTGCCATTCCCGTCCGCATCGCCGCAGCGAACGGGGTTAGCCGGATCCAACGTCACGTTTTGGATCACTGCGCTGTCTGCCACAATCACCGTGTAAACCGCCGTATTACAGCCCGCCTTTTGCGCCTTTAAGGTGTAGGTGCCGGCGGCTATTCTGGCAAATCGATAACTGATCGTGTTGCTTTTGAGGACCGTTTCATACAAAGGCTCGGTACGCCCTTCAGGAATCAACTGCAACGTAACGTCACCTGCCGTGTCGTCCGTGACGGTGACGTAACCGCTGATAGAACCTTTTCGTTCGGGAGGCAGTGCGCCTGCGGCGAATGTGTAATATATATACACCGCACCGCTGCTCGCATAGACCATATCCCAATCGGGCCGCTCGACCACCTGCTCACCGTCGAGGTACGCCACTGTGTTAGAGGCAAATTTGCACACGTTCGCACCGTTCAGTTGCGTGGGGATCACCTTGATCTCCACTTTATACTGTTCGCCTTCCGCGAAGGTGTCGGTCGGCTCCAACATGTTCCCTTCGCTGTCGTACCATATCACACCGTTCGTACCGGCATAGTTGGGGTCAAGTTGATACACCTCCGGATACGCTGTCGTCATCGTGTAATCCGGTGTTTCACCCGCGCGCGGGGCATCCAGATCGTACACCATCACGGTAGACACTTCCTGCGGCTGACAGAGGAATTCGGCGCTGATGGTTTGTTCCGTAAGGCCCAGATTGTTGGTGGTGTTGGTGTTGCCTTCGGCTCCCGTGCCGTTCACCGAAGCGGTAAACAGCATTTCGTTCCAACGGTCGTGATAGAAGGTGTACCCTTCTTCGGTTTTGAGGTAAACCCTTACCGCATACCGATGGCCGGGAATAAAGGCTTCGTTCGCATATACCCACTCGAAAGCAGTCACGTCGAACCAGCCGACGCCGTTCTTGATGTAGTACAACTTTTGACCGTTCATCCAGTCGTCGTAGTAGACGTTTTTGGATACGTCTACGTAATAGCCGCTGCCGCGCACGGTGGCGGAATAGGTGGGTTTCTGCCCCGCCACAGGTTCAATCACGTTGTCGATGACAATGTTTTCGATCACGCTGTCGTTACACATACCGAATTCGTAGTATATGGTGATATAGCGGAGAGGATCCTTGCCGTATACCTTGTGCGCCTTGGTCGAATTGCCGTTGACTTTTGCCCAAATATACGGCTCTTCGCCATCGTATGAAACCATCGGCCAAAACTCGTAGCCGGCCGCCGTTTCCATTTCCACCGCGATCTTGTAATATTTACCCGCGACAAACGGGGTGTTTTTATCCATCAGTTTCCAATTGTCCGTACCGTTGTCCGACACAAACCAGAAACGGTGCTGGGTATAGTTCGTGCTGTCCCCCACGGCACGATAGCACAGGGGGCGGTCGGCGGTGACGCTGTAACTGGGCAGGGCCCCTTCTTTGGGGGCGGTGACAAAGACGCCGACTTCCTCATACATATCCTTTTTCAAGTCGCAGATATCGCAGATGTAATCGCGATTCTCGTCCACGTGAGAACGGTACCGCGTCACCTTCCCGCAGCCTTCACCAACGCAGTACAACTTGTGGGCAATGTAGCGTCGTTTGGCAACGGGGTACGGATTTTTGTGCGTTTGGTATTGCTTGTAGTATTGATAATTGTGCTTGGCGCGAAGCACCACGTCCACCGTGCGGGTCTCGTTACCCGCCTCGTCGGTGATGATGCAGGCGTAGGTATACTCCTGACAGCACGCATCGGTGGGGGCCAGCAGATACAGGTCGGGCCCGTCGTAGCACTCACCCTCACTCGGGTTTCGCAGCGGCACGTAGGTCAGCACGCCGCCGACATACTGCTTGCGGCACCAGGTATAGGTGAGCGCCCCTTCCCCGATCGCCTCCACCGAGAAGTGGGCGAGGTTACTCTCATCGTAGTCCTCATCCGCGCTGGTTACGAACACGTTGCGCGTATCGCGCGGTTGCTTCGTAATGAGGATGCCGCCGACCTCGTAATCGCAGATGTCACAAAGGCCGTCGCGGTCTTCATCCTCGTGCGGGCGCAGTTGCGTGGCCTTTCCGCATTCATCTGCCACACACTGCAGAACGTGACCGTACAGATTTCTCTCGGCCTTCTCATAGGAATGCGTCTCCGTCCGCCAATAACGATAATCGTGGCGGGCACGGAGCAGGGCATCGCGCGTTTTCACCTCGTTGCCCTCTTCATCGGTGATGATACAGCAAACGTAATAGTCGTTGGCACACGCATCGGTGGGGGCGTAGATATACAGATCGGGGCCTTTGTAGGTCTCTTCCGGCAACGGATTCGTGAGCGGCACATAGGTCAACACACCGCCGACGTACTGCCGCCGACACCACGTGTAGGTGAGGTTGCTGTTGCCCATCGCCGTCACGCTGAAGTGGGCGAGATTGTGCTCACCGTAGTCCACGTACGGACCGGTCACGATGACCGACGTCACATCCTTCGGCTGGGCAACCACGATGACCTTCGCATCCTTCACGTAATAACACGCCGAACATTTACCGGTCGCATCGTAGGTGTGCGCGCTCTTGCCTGTGCGGTGACCCGTGGCGTCACAGTATACGCACGGGTGCCAGTGGTAGGTATCGTCCCGCTCCCACGTCGGTGCGGGACGACTGTTATGACCGCCGCTCGCCGCGGTATGTTCCGCAGCGAAGTGCGCGTCCCACTCGTCGCTTTCCACGCACACCCAATCGCCGCAATCGCAGCCTGCAAACGCCGCGATATCGGCACAGCAAACGAGACACAACTCACAATCGTCGCAGATTCCCTCACACTCGGAGCAATATTCCTCACAGTTCGGGCAAATGGTCGCGCACTCCTCGCAGGCGCCGCACCCCTGACAGATCAGCACGCATTCCGCGCACAGATTGCAACTTTCGCAAAACGCGTCCGCGCAATCGTAGCAACGCTCACCGCACCCTTCACAAATCGTGGTATCGTCCCCGCAGGTTTCACAGCCGGGGCAGTGATACCCCTCGTTGATGGCGCATTCAGTGCACATCTCCTCGGTGGCACAAATGTCGGCACAGTTGGCACAAACACCGCACTCGATGCAGTATTCACCGCCGCACTCGCCGTAGCATTCCGAACACTCGGGGCAGTGGAGTCCCTGATCTATGGCACATTCGGCGCAGATGATCTCGCCCATTTCTTCGCAACAATATACGCAAGCGGCCGAACAATTTTCACAGCGGCCGCATTCCTCGCACCAACTGCCGACCTCAAAATAGCACTCCTCACATTCGGGGCAATGGGTGCCGCGGTCGATCACGCATTCCTCGCAAAGGATCGCGCCGAACTGGATCGAGCACTGCTCGTCAAGTGTTACGCAGTCAAAGCACTGCATACATTCCTCGCACCAACTGCCGACCTCAAAATAGCAAGCGTTACAATTCGGGCAGTGGCTGTCCCTTGACGATGCACACTCCACGCAGAGGATGCCTTCGCCCAAATTGTTGGAGCAGCCCTCGTCGTACTCGGAGCACTCCTCGCACAGACCGCATTCCTCGCACCACACGCCCGTGGCGAAGTAACAAGCATCGCAGCCGGGACAGTGCGACCCCTTGGAAACGGTGCATTCCGTACACATCGGGCCGCTTTCCTCATCGGAGCAGCCTTCACAGATATCCGCACCCGTACAGCCGGTGCATTTGCCACACTCAAGGCACAACTCAATGCACTGGTCACACGCATAACACTCGTCACAATAGGGGGACCCGTCGATCCAATCCTGACAATCGGGGCAGGGATGTCCCGCCAGTACAGGCAGTACCCCTGTCGGCATTACGCCAACGAGCATAACCAGCGCCAGCAGCATGGACACCGTTTTGCGGAAACTCTTGTTTTTCATATGTCATCCTCCCCTTGTGTCTTGACCTTGGTCGTGATTTATACTATAATAGTAACTGACATTATTGTATCGTGTATCCGTAAGTGTGTCACCACCCCAAAAGTGTGGGAACACGTGCTTTACACCGATTTTCGTTTGCAAAAAGAAGGGGGGATATTATGGCGAAATCAAAACACGTCTTGTTTGCGTTGTTTCTTGCACTGGGGCTCTCTGCCTGTCACCGCGTAGACGACAAAGCGGCCAGTCATTCGCTGATTTACGGTGCCGCCGCTGTGATCTCCCTCGTGCTGCTCGCGGTGTGTTGTGTGATCGTGCGCCGCAAAAGAGGTTGGTTTGTTTTGCTGTTTTCCTCGGTGGCGGTGGTGAACATCGGCTATACACTGCTGTCCTTTTCAACCTCCCTTGCCGTGGCGTTGAATGCCAATCGCATCGCCTACCTCGGCTCGGTGTTTTTACCGCCGGCTATGTTGATGATTCTCTTGAATGTAACCATCATTCCCTATCGCAAGCCCTTGCCGCAAGCGCTGCTTTTTCTTTCGCTCATTATGTTTTTGATCGCCGCCAGCCCCGGCATATCGGATATCTATTACCGCGAAGTGTCCTTCTTGGTGGTAAACGGGGTAGGTACTCTCGTGAAGGACTACGGTCCGCTCCACCCGCTGTACCTCATATATCTGCTTGGCTATTTCGCGGCAATGAGCGCCGTTATTATCCGCGCAGCTGTCAAAAAGACGTTGGATTCTGCCGCCCACGCCGCGGTATTGGTGATCGCCGTGGGGGTCAACATCGGCGTGTGGTTTATTGAGCAGATATCTCCTATTGATTTCGAAATGCTTTCCGTTTCCTATATTATCAGCGAGCTGTTCCTGTTGGGTGTACATTTGGTAATGGCCGAAAACCAACGTCTTCGCAACTTGGTAAAACAAGCGCAGACCGTGGGGCGCCCGTCTGATGATGCGGCGGCCGTGCCGCTCACCGTCACCCCCGCCGAACCGGCACAATTGGAAATGTTTGCAGAGGGCCTTACCCGTCTTACTCCTGCCGAACACGCCATTTACGAAGCGCATATTGCCCGCATCACCACAAGCGAGATCCTCACGACTTTAAATATTAAAGAAAACACCTTGAAATATCACAACAAAAATCTTTACTGTAAACTGGGCGTTTCCTCTCGCAAGGAATTGCTGGAAATATACAAACAGTTTTGCCGTCTGCACACAGCCGATCCCAATAAATAAATATCCACCGGTATAGCCGGTGGCTTTTCAAAAAACGTCTGTAAGGCTCTGTTACCGGCAGCGCCTGCAGGCGTTTTTTTGCGGCCTAACACCTGCGAGGGGATTGTTACTTG
>SVPM01000046.1 GCA_015065865.1 Oscillospiraceae bacterium
CTTCCGATCTCAACATATAACTGCAGAAGATGACTGCCCATCCGCACACGGTGATGGGCAGATGGTCCACCGCGTTTGCCCCGAGCGACGGCAGTGCGACCAACCGCCAGAAATAGGAAAATTCCGACAATATCAAGGCGAAAGCGAGTGCCCAGCGGAGTTTCGGCTCGTATTTTGAGCGGGCGAGCGTATCGTGGAAATACCATATCAGTGCGATCACGCCGCCGCCGACCAAAATAGGCAGAAAATGTGCCAACGTAAAGTTTTGAAATTCTGCCGTGTCACCTTTTCCGAAAAAATAGCGTAAAAAATCTTTCATAAACAGTACACCTCACGAGAGAGTATACCATACTCGGCAGAAAATGACAACAAGAAAAGCACCCTTGCGGGTGCTTTTCTTGCGGTTATTCGGTTATTTTTTGGGGCGAGGCAATGCCTCGGGGAGTACGTAGTGTTGCGGAATACCGTTCTTTATACGAAAGTTCTGCTCACCTTGAATCAGCGGCAGGGTGTAGCGAACGGCCTCCTCCGTGACGTCGTTGCCCTCGGCGTTGATCCATTCGGTGGGAAAATATTTCACGTGGTTGGCAACCGTATCGGCATCCACCGATTCGATGCGGATGTTGTAGGGGTGCTCCGACACGCGGCGGAACACCATCATTTTGCCCGACTGCCCGTTCAACGCTGCTTTCACCGCCGCGCCGCCGATGCGTTCCGCTTCGGTGATATCCCGCTTGGAACTGAGATGGGAGGAGCAACGCTGCATAACGTTCAGTTCGATCGAACGCGCTTTACACCCCATCTCACGGGAGACGACCTTTTCGAGTGCTTTGCCGACACCCGCTAAATACTTGTGACCGAACGCGTCGTTCTTGCCCGATTGGAACCCCTCCGCCTCGTCGGGGGAGAGCTCCACTCCTTCCGATACCGCAACGATGACGGCGGGGTAGGTTGCTTGCACGCGGCGGCAATCTTCAATGAATCGTTTGACCGAAAAGGGACGTTCGGGCAGGTAGATGAGGTGCGGTGCGACTTCGCCGTTTGCACGAAGCACGGCGGAGGCGGCGGTGAGCCAGCCCGTATCCCGCCCCATGATTTCCACGATGGTGACCGATTCGACCGAATACACATTGCTGTCCCGCGTAATCTCCTGCATGGTGGTGGCGATGTATTTTGCCGCCGAACCGAAACCGGGGGTGTGGTCGGTTTCGGGAAGGTCGTTGTCGATGGTTTTGGGAATACCGATAACGGCGATGTCGATACCGTTTGCCTTGAAATAACGATCGAGTTTCATTACCGTATCCATCGAATCGTTACCGCCGATGTAAAAGAAAGCACGGATGTCGCGGGCACGCAAAGTGGCGGTGATGGTTTCGTACACCGCATCGCCGCTGTCGGGTGCGGGCAGTTTGTAACGGCAGGAACCGAGCACGGTGGACGGCGTTTGGCGAATCAATTCCACGTCATCATCGCTTTGGATGATATCATTCAAACTGACAAAGTTGTTATAGATCAACCCTTCCACACCGTTGACGGCACCGTACACCGTTTCGATCTCTTCATATTTGGTGGCATGACGAAACACGCCGAGCAGAGAAGCGTTAATGGCACAGGTCGGGCCGCCCGACTGGGCAACGGCAATATTCATGGCAGTAACTCCTTGCGGTAGATTTCTTTTGCCTCAGTATATCACAAAAACTGACGAAAAACAAGATAAAAAGCAAAAAAGAGCCGATTTCCAATAAATTTCTCTTTACATTCTCCGATATTGCAGAGCCGAAACACCCACTTCTTTTTTAAAATCCTCATAGAATGGTTCTCATCTTGAAAATCACAGGAGTGTGATCCGCCGTGCTACCCATCCAAAAAGTGTAAAGAATGAAAAAACACAGTTTTTTGTGCAAAAAACACCTTGAAAATCGGCGGATAATGCCGTATGATAGACGTGTTAAGAAAAGGAGGTCGCGAGATATGGTAAAAGCATGTGTTATCGGTTTGGGATGTCGCGGGTATCAGTTGATCCGTGACGTGCTGACTAAAAATGCAGATCTGGATATCGTGTCGGTGTGTGATGTGTATGAGGATCGCATCGCCGACGCACAGGCGGAACTCCAAAGGAACGGCCGTGAGGCGCAGGGATTCACCGACTACAAAGAGGCGATGGCGGTCGAAGGGCTGCAGGCGGCGTTTGTGTTTACAAGTTGGGATACGCACACCGAAATCGCTTGTCACGCCATGCGGCTGGGGATCCCCGTTGCCAGTGAAGTGGGCAGTGAACTTTCGCTCGAGAATTGCTGGGCGTTGGTGAACACCCACGAGGAGACCGGCACGCCGTATATGTTTATGGAAAACTGCTGTTACGGCAAAGAGGAAATGCTGGCTACCGCCATGGCGCGTCACGGCAAATTCGGCACCATCGTGCATTGCGCCGGTGCGTATGCACACGATCTGCGCGGTGAAGTGTCTTACGGTCACGTGAATCGTCACTACCGTTACGATCAATACCGCGACCATTGTTGCGATAACTATCCCACCCACGATCTGGGGCCGATCGCCAAGGTGTTGGACATCAACCGCGGTAACCGTATCGTGTCGGTGTCGTCGTTTGCGACGAAGGCGGTGGGGCTCGGGGAATACATCGCCACCCGTGAGGACGCGACGGATGAGATGAAAAACGAAACCTTCCGTCAAGGGGACATCATTCACACGGTGCTGACTTGCGAAAACGGTGAAACGGTGTTGCTGCGGTTGGATACCACCTTGCCGCGGTACTATTCCCGCGATTTTACCGTGCGCGGCACAAAAGGTATGTATATGCAGGAGACCAATATGGTGTTCTTGGACGGTGAAGCCGAGGGCGAATCGGTGCACTATTACAAGGCCGGTGCATTGGATAACGCCATGAAATACGAGGAAGAATTCCTGCCCGATATTTGGAAGAACGTTACCCCCGAAGCGTTGGCGGCGGGTCACGGCGGTATGGACTGGTTTGTATACAAAGCGTTTGTGGATGCCGTGCAAAACGGAACGCCGATGCCGATCGACGTATACGACGGCGCTACGTGGCAAGCGGTGGGTGCGCTTTCCGAAAAGTCGATCGCCGAAGGCGGCGCACCGCAGGCCATGCCCGATTTCACAAACGGCGCGTGGAAAACACGCCCGCGTTTGGATGTTGTGGAATATTAAAAGGTAATGAAACAATAAAAAGCGACGAAAGCCGAAAAGGCTTTCGTCGCTTTTTGGTTAAAGTCGCACCGTTCGGGGGAAATGTAAAGTTTACCATCACGGTATGTATCGTTGTGTGAATGACACAAACCGCGGATGCCCATACTGTTTTTACAATCGGAAAAGGTGGGAAAACAGATGTTGGGTAAGGTGGAGATTTGCGGTGTCAACACCGCTTCGCTGAAGGTGTTGAGTGAAGCGGAAAAGATGCGCCTTTTGCGCGAAATGCGGGCGGGAACCAACCCGAAAGCGCGCGAAGAAATGGTGAACGGTAACCTGCGGTTGGTGCTCAGCGTGATACAGCGGTTTGCGGGACGCGGTGAAAATCCCGACGACCTGTTTCAGGTGGGGTGTATCGGCTTGATGAAAGCGATCGACAATTTCGATATCACACAGAACGTGCGGTTTTCCACCTACGGTGTGCCGATGATCATCGGCGAGATACGGCGGTATCTGCGCGACAACAACAGCGTGCGTATCAGCCGCTCGGTGCGTGATCTGGCGTATCGCGCCATGCAGGTGAAAGAACGGTTGACTGCCGAGCGGCAGAGTGAGCCGACGGTGGAGGAGATCGCCCGCGTGTTGGAGGTGGCGCGGGAAGACGTGGTGTTGGCGTTGGAATCGGTGGTGGAGCCGGTGAGTTTATATGAGCCTGTGTACGCCGACGGCGGCGATACCATCTACGTGATGGATCAGGTGGGTGACACAAACGGCGAAAACGACTGGTTGGAAGAATTGGCGCTGAAAGAGGCGATCCGCTCACTCGGCGAGCGGGAGAAAAAGATCTTGCGCCTGCGCTTTTTCAAAGGAATGACACAGGTGGAGGTGTCGGCAGAGATCGGTATCAGTCAAGCACAGGTCAGCCGACTGGAAAAAGGTGCGTTGCAACGTATCAAAGAACAGTTGTGAATATTTGCGCTTTCCCGCTCATACCATCTAATGGGAGGTGGACAGGCGTGTATTGTCGAATTACGGAACTGCACAACAAAGAGGTCATTAACGTCTGTGACGGCACCCGTTTGGGGTGCGTGGACGACGTGGAGGTGGATACCCATACCGCGCAACTGACGGCGATCGTGCTGCACGGCAGGCCGAAAATGCTCGGTATTATGGGTTGTGAAGAGGACACGGTCATTCCTTGGAAAGAGATCGAAGTGATCGGCGAGGAAACCATTTTGGTCAATCGTCCGCAAGGAGTGGGGACATCGAAACCCTGCGGAGGGGTGTGCCGCGGATTGTTTGGACGAGTGCGTTAAAAACTGCGAAGAGGTGTTGACAAATTGCGCGGGGTTTGGTATACTGTAATCACAGTTTTACATGACTGACGGATTTCGCAGAGCACTGCGGGGAAGTGTAAAACACAGGATGCCGACCGTCTGGGCGAAATCAGTTTTCATAAACTGGTTTCGTCCTTTTTTATTGCACTGGAGGAAAAACGTATGATGCACGAAAATTGGAGTGGATTTGTCGGCGGTAGGTGGCAGGATGAGGTGAACGTGCGGGATTTCATTCAAACCAACTACCGCGAATACATCGGTGATGCCGATTTTTTGGTCGGGGCGACCGAGCGCACCGCCGCGTTGATGGAAAAGGTGCAAGATTTGTTTCGTCAAGAACGCGAAAAGGGCGGCGTATTGGATGTGGACGTGGATACCGTGTCCTCACTGGTGAACTATGCCCCCGGTTACATTGATAAGGATAATGAGCTGATCGTGGGTATGCAGACGGATGCGCCGCTCAAGCGCGGTGTGAATCCTTTCGGCGGTATTCGTATGGCGCGGCAGGCGTGTGCCGCTTACGGTTACCGTTTGAGCGATAAGGTGGAGGACGAGTTCCGCTTTCGCACCACCCACAACAGCGGTGTGTTTCGTGCGTACACCGAAGAGATGCGATTGGCACGCAAATGCCACGTGATCACCGGTCTGCCCGATGCCTACGGCCGCGGCCGTATTATCGGCGATTACCGCCGTGTGGCGCTGTACGGTGTGGACCGCTTGATCGAAGAAAAACAGAAGGACAAGGCGGCGCTGTCGGCCGCGGCATTTACGCAGGACAACATCCGCCTTTCGGAGGAGATATACCAGCAGATCACCTTCCTCGGGTATCTTAAGGAAATGGCGGCGATGTACGGCTGTGACATCAGTGCTCCGGCGGCGAATGCCCGTGAGGCGGTGCAGTGGACGTATTTTGCCTACCTCGGCGCGATCAAAGAACAAAACGGTGCGGCTATGTCGCTCGGCCGTGTGAGCACCTTCCTTGACATTTACATAGAGCGGGATATGGCGCGCGGTGTGCTGACCGAAGAGGGCGCGCAGGAGTTGATGGACGATTTTGTGATGAAACTGCGTATCGCCCGCCATTTGCGTACACCGGAGTATAACGAACTGTTCGGCGGCGATCCGATGTGGATCACCGAAGCGGTGGGCGGTATGGGCAAGGACGGCCGCACGCTGGTCACCAAAAACAGTTACCGTATGCTGAATACGCTGTATACCCTCGGTTCCTCTCCCGAACCGAATCTGACGGTGCTGTGGTCTGCCGCACTGCCCGAAAACTTCAAGCGTTTTTGCGCGAAGGTGTCGGCGGATACCGATTCGGTGCAGTATGAAAACGACGATCTGATGCGCCCGTTGCACGGGGACGATTACGCCATCGCCTGTTGTGTGTCTGCGATGGAAGTGGGCAAACAGATGCAGTTCTTTGGTGCGCGGTGCAACTTGGCGAAACTTTTGTTGATCGCGATCAACGGGGGCTACGACACCACCAGCGGTATTCATATCGGCCCGCAGATGCCCGTGATGGAGGGGGATACGCTGGATTACGCGGCGGTGGCCGCGCGGTACGGCGTGTATATCGAGTGGCTGAGCCGGTTGTATGTGAATACGATGAACGTCATTCATTATATGCACGATAAATACGCTTATGAAAAAACGCAGATGGCACTGCACGATACCGCTGTCGAACGCTTGATGGCGTTCGGCGTGGCGGGCCTTTCGGTGGTGGCGGATTCGCTCAGCGCGATCAAATACGCCAAGGTATATCCGATAAAGGATGAGTTGGGGTACATCACCGGTTTTAACACCGAGGGCGAGTTCCCGAAATACGGCAACGACGACGACCGCGTGGATCTGTTGGCGCGTGACCTGACCCACCAAGTAATCACCGAATTGCGTAAGACCCCGACCTATCGCAATGCCGTGCATACGCTGTCGGTGCTGACCATCACATCCAACGTGATGTACGGTAAGAACATGGGCGCGACTCCCGACGGACGTCCGTCCGGTGCGCCGCTCGCTCCCGGTGCCAACCCGATGCACAATCGCGAGGAAAACGGTGCGTTGGCATCCTTGAACTCGGTGGCAAAGATCCGCTATGAGGATTGTCGCGACGGTATTTCCAACACCTTCTCCATCACCCCCGAAGCACTCGGCAAGACGGAGGAGGCGCGTGTGAGCAATTTGGTGACGATCTTGGACGGTTATTTCGCCAAAAAAGCGCACCATATCAACGTGAACGTGCTGAATCGCGAAACGTTGATCGATGCTTATGAGAATCCCGAAAAATACCCCAACCTCACCATTCGCGTGTCGGGCTATGCAGTGAACTTTAACAAACTCTCCCGTGAACAACAGCGGGAGGTCATCAGCCGCACCTTCCATTCGGCGATATGAGCGGGTACGTTCATTCCATTCAAAGTCTGGGTACGGTGGATGGCCCCGGTGTGCGGTTCGTGGCGTTTTTGCAAGGGTGTCATCTGCGGTGCAAGTGCTGTCACAATCCCGATACGTGGGCGATGACGGGCGGCACGGCGTATACCGCTGAAGGACTGGTGGAAAAAGCGGCGCGTTATCGTGAGTATTTCGGTGAAGCGGGCGGCATCACCCTCTCGGGCGGGGAACCGCTGTTGCAGGCGCGGTTTGTGCAAGAGGTGTTTTCACTGTGCCACCGTCGGGGTATCCACACCTGTTTGGATACCTCCGGCAGCGTGTTGAACGAAGAGGTGAAAGCGGCACTGGCCGAAACGGACCGCGTGCTGTTGGATTGGAAATACACGGAAGAGGCGCTTTACCGTGCACACGTGGGGTGCCGCTTGGCAGTGGTGGAGGAATTTTTGACCTACCTGAACGAGCAAAACGTTCCCGTTACGTTGCGGCAGGTCATCATTCCCACCGTGAACGATACGGCGGAAAACGTGCGAAAACTGAAAGCGGTCGCCGCCGCGCACCCGTGTGTGGACACGGTGGAGCTGTTGCCGTTTCGCAAAATTTGTCAAACGAAATACGACACGATGGGGCTTACGTTCCCGTTCGGCGATTTGCCCGAGCCGTCTGCCGAAACGATGGCGGCGCTCAATGCGATCCTTTCGGAGAAAATTTAAAAAAATTCAAAAAAACACTTGCAAACCGAAAGCAAGTGTGCTATAATCGTACAGCCAAAAATATTTTAATCTCACACGCAGGTGGCAAAGGAAGCGGTCGGTGCCGTGCAGGTGCGCGGTGGCTGCGTCCTTCTGCGGAGGAAAAACCAAGGAGGAAATAGCAATGGCAGTCGTATCCATGAAGCAGCTGCTGGAAGCCGGTGTCCACTTCGGTCACCAGACCCGCCGCTGGAACCCCAAAATGGCGCCCTACATTTTCACGGAGCGCAACGGTATCTACATCATCGACCTGCAGAAGACGGTCCGCAAGTTGGAGGAAGCGTACGCTTTCGTGCGTGAGATCGCAGCAAACGGCCAGTCGGTTCTGTTTGTCGGCACCAAGAAGCAGGCACAGGATTCCATCCGTGAGGAAGCGGTCCGTGCAGGCGCGTACTTTGTAAACGCTCGTTGGTTGGGCGGTATGCTCACCAACTTCCGTACCATCCGCGGCCGTGTGGCTCGTTTGAACCAGCTGCACACCATGCAGGAGGACGGCACCTTTGATCTGTTGCCCAAGAAGGAAGTTATCAAGCTGACTCACGAGATCGAGAAGCTCGAGAAATTCCTCGGCGGTATCAAGGAAATGAAGAAACTCCCCGGCGCGCTGTTCATCGTCGATCCCCGCAAGGAGAAGATCGCTGTGGCAGAAGCGAAGAAACTGGGTATCCCCGTTGTTGCGATCGTGGACACCAACTGTGATCCCGACGAAGTGGATTACGTGATCCCCGGCAACGACGATGCGATCCGTGCTGTGAAACTGATCGCGGGTGTGATGGCGAACGCTATCATCGAAGCCAATCAGGGCGAGCAGAACGCTCCCGAAGCGGCGGCCGAGGCTGAAGCTGCCGAGGAAGCGGCGGAATAATATCCAACTTTATTACGATTGAAAGGACTGGATAATCATGGCATTTACGGCAAAAGACGTACAGACCCTGCGCGAGCGCACGGGTGTCGGTATGATGGAATGCAAAAAGGCGTTGTCCGAAACGGATGGCGATATGGAAAAGGCGATCGACGTTCTTCGTGAGAAAGGTCTTGCGAAGGCGGCGAAGAAGGCCGGCCGCATTGCGGCGGAAGGTGTGGCGTACGCTACCACCTTTGAAGATAAGAAGGTCGGTGTTGTGGTCGAAGTGAACTCCGAGACCGACTTCGTGGCGAAGAATCCCCAGTTCCAGGAGTTTGTGGCGGCGATCGCGGATACGATCGCGGAAACCAACCCCGCGGATATGGACGATCTGATGACCAAGCCCTGCGCGGGTGCGGAATCGGTCACGGCGGCTCTGCAGGAGAAGATCCTCGTCATCGGCGAGAACATGACGGTGCGCCGTTTCGTTCGCTACGAGGGCGACTGCGTGGCGTACGTCCACGGCGGCGGTCGTATCGGCGTGCTGGTGCGCTTTGAGACCGACGGTGCGGTTGCAAACGATGCGCTGACCGCGTGCGGTAAGGACGTGGCGATGCAGATCGCGGCGCTCAACCCGCTGTATCTCTCGAAGGAAGCGGTTCCCGCGGCCGACGTGGAGAAAGAGCGCGAAGTGCAGATCGCTTTGATCAAGGCGGATCCGAAGAACGCGAACAAGCCGGAGCAGATCGTCGAAAAGATGGTGGAAGGCAAACTGCGTAAGTTCTTTGAAGAGAACTGCTTGCTGCAGCAGGCGTTCGTGAAGGACGGCGACCTCTCGGTCGGCCAGTACATCGAAAACTGTGCGAAAGCGGCCGGCGGCTCGCTCAAACTGGTGGAATACACCCGTTTTGAGAAGGGTGAAGGCCTGCAGAAGCGCGAAGATGACTTCGCGGCGGAAGTTGCCAGCATGATGGGCTAAAATGAAATCAAACGGACACAGATGCTACGCGCCTGTGTCCGTTTTTTGTTTCCATCGCAAAACGTACCTTTTGAAGTTTCGGTTTTTTCCGCGTGTTGGGCGGTTTTCAAAATCTACATAGAAAATTTACAGAAAATGCAAGGAATTCCTTTACACGGCGAACAAAATATAGTACAATATTAATTGTGTAAACATAACGGTCGTTTTGGCGGCATATCAAAAGTTTGGGAGTGGAACATTATGACACCGAAGTACAAGCGCGTATTACTGAAACTCAGCGGCGAGGCTATGGCGGGCAACAACAAGACGGGACTTGATTTTGATACCGTTTTGACGGTTTGCGCCGCGGTGAAAGAATGTCAGGATGCGGGTGCCGAGATCGCTATTGTGGTCGGCGGCGGCAACTTCTGGCGCGGTCGTTCCAGCGGTAAGATGGACCGTACCCGTGCGGACCATATGGGTATGTTGGCTACCACCATCAACGCATTGGCGTTGGCGGATGGGCTTGAGCAACTCGGCTGTGAAGTGCGCGTGCAGACGGCGATCGCCATGAATGAGATCGCAGAGCCCTACATTCGCAACCGTGCGGTGCGTCATTTGGAAAGAGGGCGTGTTGTGGTGTTCGGTTGCGGTACGGGCAACCCCTTCTTCTCCACCGATACGGCAGCGGCGTTGCGTGCGGCGGAAATTGAGGCGGATATTATTCTGAAAGCCAGCTTGGTGGACGGTGTGTACGACAGCGACCCGAAACTCAATCCCAATGCGGTGAAGTATGATGAACTCACCTTTACCGAAGTGCTGAACAAAGAGTTGAAAGTAATGGATGCCGCGGCAGCGTCGCTTTGCCGTGAAAACGGATTGCCCATCTTGGTGTGCAATCTGGACGATCCGCAGAACATTGTGCGTGCGATCGGCGGTGAGCCGATCGGTACGATCGTGAGATAATATGGGAGGTTTGTGATATGAAAGAATTGTTTCGTGTAACCGAAGAGAAAATGCAGAAATCGGTGCAGGGCCTGATGAACGAATATGCCGCTATCCGTGCCGGCCGTGCCAACCCCGCCGTGCTGGATAAAGTGCGCGTGGATTATTACGGCGTGGAAACCCCGATCAACCAGATGGCGGCGGTTTCGGTGCCGGATGCCCGCACCTTGATGATCCAGCCGTGGGATAAGACCACGCTGAAAGCGATCGAAAAGGCGATTCAGATGTCGGACATCGGCATCAACCCGCAGAACGACGGTACGGTGATCCGTTTGATGTTCCCGCCGCTGACCGAAGAACGCCGCCGCGAACTCGGCAAGAGTGTTTTGAAGATGGGCGAAGATTTTAAGGTGTCGGTGCGCGGTATTCGCCGCGATTCGCTGGAAAAGTTGAAGGCGATGAAGAAGAACAATGAGATCACCGAAGACGATCAGGCAAACGGTGAGAAGAAGATGCAGACCTTGACCGACAAATATTGCAAAGAGATCGACGACCTTGCCGCGGCAAAGGAAAAGGAGATCATGGAACTCTAAACCACTGGTAAGCAGGACTCCGACAGATTCGCGGAGTCCTCTTTCATAGGGAGGCGTAGGACGATGGCATTGTTTAAAAAACGGACACAAGCGGCACCGATGTTTGACGTGTTGCCCACCCACGTGGCGATCATTATGGACGGTAACGGCCGTTGGGCCAAGAAGCGAGGATTACCGCGCACGGCGGGTCACGTGACGGGTGCTAAGGTGTTTCGCACCATTGTGAAGCATTGTGAGGCGCGCGGTGTTGCCTACGTAACGGTGTACGCCTTTTCCACCGAAAACTGGAAACGTCCGCCCGAAGAAGTGCAGGCCATTATGAATCTCTTACGGGAATACCTGCGGGAATCGCTGCGCGACTTCAAAAAGGAAAACATTCGCGTGTGCTTTTTGGGTGATCGTGCACCGCTGGCGGAGGATATCCGCGATCTGATCGAAGAGGCGGAACAAAGCACGGCGGATAAAGACGGTATGTGTTTGAACATCGCGCTGAATTACGGAGGACGGCACGAACTTTGTGCCGCGATGCGCGCAATGGCGGAGGAAGTGCAGGCGGGCACGCTTTCGCCCGAGGACATCACCGAGGACGTGATATCCGCACACCTTTACACGGCGGGCCAGCCCGACCCCGATCTGATCGTTCGCCCGAGCGGGGAGCACCGTTTGTCGAACTACCTTATTTGGCAGGCGGCGTATGCGGAGTATGTGTTTATGGACGATATTCTGTGGCCTGATTTTACCACGGACGATATGGATGCGGCACTGGCGGAATATGCACGGCGCAACCGCCGTTTCGGTGGCGTTTGATTCTTCGAAAAGAGGGAAACACTATTATGGTAACGAGAATTGTCAGCGGTGTTATCGGTGCGACGGTAGCATTGGCGGTGATCTTGTGGGGCGGTGTGCTCGGTGTTACGCTTGCGACGGCTGTTTTGGCAGGGGTTGCGGTGTTTGAACTGTTGCGTGCGGCAGGGTTTACGATGCGTGACCGTATCCCCGCGGTGGCGGCGGCATCGGCCTCACTCGTGTGTCTGCTTGTAAACGGCGCGTTGGTCTTGGTGCTTGCGGCGCTGTATCTGCTGTATGTAATGGCGGAAAGTGTGATGCGGCACGAAGTGTTAACACCCGAACGTGCGGCGTTAAAGGTGCTGTTGCCCGCAGTGGCTGTGAGCGGTTTTGCTGCGGTGGCGGCACTGCGCGCCGGTGGGGCGGACGGTTTGTTTTATCTCTTCTTAGTGTTGGTCATTCCGTGGCTCAGCGATACGGGTGCGTATTTTACGGGTATGTGTTGCGGCAAACACAAGCTGTGCCCCGTCATCAGTCCGAAAAAGACGGTGGAGGGGTTTGTCGGCGGTATCGTCGTGTCGGTGGCGGCTTCGGCACTTACGGGGTATCTCTACATCTTGCTGTGTGGTCACGATGTGGCAATAAATTGGCTGTCACTGCTGATTGCGGCGGCGGTCGGCGCCCCGCTTTCGGTGTGCGGTGACTTGTTTGCCTCGGTGGTGAAACGCCGTTACGGTGTGAAAGATTACGGTAACATTATGCCCGGTCACGGCGGCGTGATGGATCGCTTTGACAGCGTGTTGCCGGTGGCAATATGGCTGCTTTTGTGGGTACAATTTTGGCCCATCGTGTAAAGGAGTGGAATCGTGATGAAGGATACTAAGCGACTGGTACTGCTCGGCAGTACGGGTTCGATCGGTACGCAAGCGTTGGACGTGGCGGAAAAACTGGGGTATCCCGTGTTGGCACTCACGGCACATCGTCAAGTGGATGTGATCGAGGCACAGATTCGCAAATTTCGCCCGCAATACGCGGCGATGAGCAACGAGGAAGCGGCAAACGATCTGAAAGTGCGTGTGGCAGACCTGCCTGTGACAGTGCTCGCGGGGGAAGAAGGCTTATGTGAACTTGCCTCCTTGCCCGAGGCGGACGTGGTGCTGAATTCCATCGTCGGTGTGGCGGGGTTGAAACCCACCATAGCGGCACTCGAAGCGGGACACGACGTGGCACTGGCCAACAAAGAAACTTTGGTGGCGGGCGGCGCACTGGTGACCGAAACGGCAAAGGCACACGGTGTGCGCTTGTTGCCGGTGGACAGCGAACATTCCGCCGTTTTTCAGTGTTTGCAGGGTGCCCCGCGTGAGCGGGCGCTCAAGCGTGTGATCCTCACGGCATCGGGCGGCCCGTTTTTCGGCAAAACGCGGGAACAATTGGCTACCGTCACGGCGGCGGATGCCTTGCGCCATCCCAACTGGGATATGGGGGCCAAGATCACGATCGATTCCGCCACGATGATGAACAAGGGCCTTGAGCTGATCGAAGCGCGTTGGTTGTTTGATATGCCGCCCGAGAAGATCGACATCGTGGTGCATCGTGAGAGCATCATTCATTCGCTGATCGAGTATGATGACAATGCGGTGTTGGCGCAACTCGGCCTGCCGGATATGCGTATTCCGATCCAGTATGCGCTGACCTACCCCGCGCGTGTGACATCGCCTGCCGAAACGCTCTCACTTGCGAAACTCGGTACTTTGACCTTCTTTGAGCCCGACAACGTGACCTTCCCCGCGATGGATCTGTGCCGCCGTGCGATCACGGTGGGCGGTACCGCGCCGGCGGCGGTCAACGCGGCAAACGAACAGGCGGTGGCTCTGTTTTTGAAGGGTGAGATCGGATTTTTGGATATTACGGAACACGCGGCGCGTATGCTCCTGCGGCAATGGCCCGCGCTCAACAGTTTACAAGACGTTTTGGATGCCGACCGTGAGGCGCGGCAGTTGGTGATTTCGCAAGTACAGAAAGGGTAATGAGATGACTTTTTTGGTGACCGCCGGTAAGATCTTAGCGGCGTTGCTTATTTTCGGTATCATCATTATGTTGCACGAATTCGGCCATTTTATCGTGGCAAAACTCTGCCGCGTAAAGGTGAACGAGTTCGCGATCGGTATGGGGCCGAAACTCTTTAAATTCGGGCGGGGAGAGACCAAATACACGCTGCGTCTGCTTCCCATCGGCGGCTTTTGTGCGATGGAGGGGGAGGACCCCGAAACCGAAATGCCCGAAGCGCTCGGTGGGAGCGGTTTTCAAAAAGAAAAGGTAGCACCACCCGATGACGGGCGCGCATTTTATCAAAAAAAGGTGTGGCAACGCATTTTGATCGTAGTGGCGGGCGCGGTGATGAATCTGGTGCTCGGTTACGTGTTGTTGATTGTGAATTACGCGTTTTGCCAAACGCCGAACGCCAACGGCGAAGTGTTGTTTTCCACCACCACCATCCACTCGCTGAAAGAGGAAACGCCGGCATATCAAACGGGTCTGCGAGCGGGGGATACCATCGTTTCCATCAACGGTCGACGTGTGGTTACGGCGGATTTTGATATGGTATCCGCCCTGCAATCGGATGAAGACGGCGTGTTTGATATGGTGGTCAAACGTAACGATGCGGAAGGTAAGGCGGAGAAAGTTCTGTTGGAAGACGTGACCTTTACGTTGAATACGGATGAGGCAGGTAACCGCTATCTGCAATACGATTTTGTGATCGTGGGCGAAGAGCGGACGTTTGGGAATACGTTTCTGCACGCCCTTAAAAACGAGTATTCACTCGGCGTGATGGTGTGGCGCAGTTTGGGGGATATTCTCACCGGTAAGTACGGATTGAACGATCTGTCCGGCCCCGTCGGCACGGTGGACGTGATCGGTGATGCGGTGGAAAACGCCGTGACCCATTCCGATCGCTTGGCGGGACTTAGTTCACTGCTCATCTTGATCATTCTCATTACGGTGAACGTGGGTGTATTTAATCTGTTGCCCTTGCCTGCGTTGGACGGCGGACGGCTGGTGTTTTTATTATTTGAACTTATCTTCCGCCGTAAAGTACCGGCAAAATACGAGGGCATTGTGAATTTTATCGGGTTGATCTTGCTGTTACTGCTGATGGTAGCGGTGACCTACAGCGATATTACCAAATTGATAGGTTAGGTGGTTACGTTATGGCAAAGCGAACGGTAAAAGCAGGCGGTGTTTGCATCGGTGGGGGAAACCCCGTAACGGTGCAGTCGATGCTGAACGTGCCCGCGCACGATATTGCGGGCAGTGTGGCGCAGGCAAAAGCGTTGGAAGCGGCAGGCTGTGAACTGATTCGTGCCGCCATTCCGAATAAAGAGGCGATCGCCCTTATTCCTGCGCTGAAAGAGGCGGTGTCGGTGCCGCTGGTGGCGGATATTCATTTTGACCACAAATTGGCGTTGGAAGCGGCGGCGGCCGGCATTGATAAGATCCGCATCAACCCCGGCAACATCGGTGGGGAGGAAAACGTGCGCGCGGTGGCATCGGTCTGCCGTGAAAAGGGTATCCCCATTCGTATCGGTGTGAACGGCGGGTCGCTGGAAAAGGAGATCTTGCAAAAATACGGGCATCCGTGCGCCGAAGCATTGCGGGACAGCGCCCTTTACCACGCCCGATTGCTGGAAAAATATGATTTTTATGACATCGTATTGTCGATGAAATCCTCCGACGTGCCGACCATGGTGAAGGCGTATGAGCTGACGGCACAGTGCTGTGATTATCCCTTGCACGTCGGCGTGACCGAAGCGGGGACCGAACGTATGGGTCTGCTCAAATCCGCCGCCGGTATCGGCAGTTTATTGCTTCACGGCATCGGCGATACCATTCGCGTGTCGCTGACCGCCGACCCC
>SVPM01000047.1 GCA_015065865.1 Oscillospiraceae bacterium
TTCTGGTGAACGTGAACAACTCCGGTTTGGCGAAGAACCGTCGTTGCTACTTCGATGAGAACGGTCACATGGTTTACAACACGGTTGTGAACGGTGCGTTCTACGGTGCAACGGGCGAAGCGCCCGACTACGCGGGCGTTGTGCAGGATAACGAGGGCAACCTCTACTATGTGGGCGGTATCCACGGTGCGGTGCGTAAGAGCGCGACCTTCACCATCGGTGCGAGCAAGACCAACGGTCTGTGCGCGGCCGGTAAGTACACGGCGGATCAGAGCGGTGTGATCACTCCTGCGGCATAAAAAATTATAAAACCATTGCTTTTTTTCGCACGGTGTGATACACTGTGCGAAAAGCAATTTTCGGCAAAATTCAAAGGGGTTGATAATATGTTGAACGAGGCGCAGTTGCATCGTACATATGAAAAGATCGCACGCTTGAAGAACCAACTGGCGGGGCGTATGTTCCGCAAGGTGGGCGAACTTTGCGGAGTGGAGTTGTTTGAAACAGAGGAACATCTTTACCGTATTCCCACGGAGGGATATCGCCCGATCGAAAAGGGTGAGTTGTGGGGTGACGAAAAAACACTCGGCTGGTTCCGCGGACGGTTTACCGTGCCGCAGGAATTGGACGGGAAAGAGTTGTTTTTGCAACCGCAATTGAACGGTGAGATGCTGTATTATGTGGACGGCGTGGAGATGGGCATCTTCACCAAACAGTGCCACTTAGCCCGCCAACGCGCCAACCACTGGTGCAACCGTTTGTGTGCAAAAGCCACGGCAGGCGAAACGTTGCAAGTGGTGATCGAGTCGTGGTGCGGGCGGTACATCCCCAACAGCCACCCCTTTGGCGAGGGTGAATTGTGGCACGGCAGTTTTCATACGGCCTATAACGGGGTAGATATTTGTATAAAAGACGACTTATATTACGATCTGTATTTTGATCTGCATATCGTCACGGGCCTGATTCGCGAAGGGCGCGTGGATCACTTCCGCCGTATGGAAGTGCTGCGCGCATTGGAGGATGCCCACGAGGTGCTGTACTATCACGCGGATTTCACCGATGAGGAAACCTTTCGCGCGGGACTGCGCGCGTTGCACGCACGCATTCGGCCGTTGTTGGAATCCCGCGGTGCGGATACGGCCAGCCGTCCCGTGATCGGGTTGATCGGTCACAGCCATATCGATACGGCGTGGTTATGGACGGTCACCGATACGGTGAAAAAGGTTGCCCGCACGTTTTCCAATCAGTTGAATTTGATGGAGCGGTATCCCGAACACCGTTTTGTGCAAAGTTCGGCCTATCACTGTGAGATGATGCGCCGCAACTATCCCGCCTTGTTTGAGCGTATGGCCGCCCGCGTTCGCGAAGGCCGTTGGGAGCCGAACGGCGGTGTGTGGGTGGAATGCGATTGCAATATTACGGGCGGCGAAAGTATGGTGCGCCAGTTCTTGTGGGGACAGCGGTACACGCGCCGTTATTTCGGGTATACCTCCAACTGCTTCTGGTTGCCCGACACCTTTGGCTACAGTGCTTCCATTCCGCAGATCATGAAAGGGTGCGGCGTGGATTATTTCCTTACCACGAAAATGGGTTGGAACGATACCAATCCGTTCCCGTATGATGCGTTTTACTGGCAGGGGGTGGACGGCACGCGCGTATTCACCCATTTGAACACCATCGGCTCCGCCGATATGGAACCGACTTTGTTGCACAACGTGGCGGCAGGTATTCGTCAGCGCGCTTCCACCCATCGTCGTTTGCACGCCTACGGCCCCGGTGACGGTGGCGGCGGCCCGCAGTTTGAAACGTTGGAAAGCGCGCGCCGTATGGCGGATCTGGACGGTTGTCCCCGTACCGAATATACCACGGTGGGCGAGTTTATGCAGACGTTGGAGCGCGAGGCGATCGAGCCGCCGCTGTACGCGAAAGAGTTGTATTTGGAACTGCATCGCGGCACGCTCACCAATCAACACGAGATCAAGCGTAACAACCGCAAGGCGGAGATCGGCCTACATAACGCGGAGTTCTTAACGGTTGCCGAAGCCGTAAGACAAGGGGTTCCTGCCTCGGGCGAAAAGGTGGTCCCTATTTGGGAGACCGTGTTGCTCAACCAGTTCCACGACATTCTGCCCGGCACCTGCATTGAGGCGGCACACACCGTGTGTAAAGAGCAGATGCGTGCGGTACGTACCTCGTTGGAAGATCTGTGTCAAACGACTCTGACCACCACGGCAGACGGCACGGCGGTGACGGCGGTGAACACCCTCTCCTTCCCGCGGGAGGACGTGTGGTATGCCACCCTGCCTGTCGGCCAACACATAAAGGGTGCACAGTGCCAGTCTTTCACCGATTTTGAGGGGAATGTCCGCACCGCTGTGGCCGGTACGGTGCTGGCCCCGCTGTCTGCCACCGCATTTGAACTGACGGCGGCAAAAACGTCGGATTCGCCGTTTTGCTACGATGGCAACGCCCTGCGAACGCCGTTTGCCGTCATGACGTTTGACGAACGCGGCGCGATCGCCTCGTTTGTGGATACGCAAACGGGACGGGAACTTTGCGCGGGGCAGCCGCTCAATACCTTCCTGTTTGGCGAAGACGTGCCGCTGGCGTGGGAAAACTGGGATATCGATGCGGATCTGTTCCGTAAACTAAAACCTACCGCCACGCTGTTGTCACGCGAAGTCGTGTCGGACGGTGCGGTGGAGTTCCGCCTGCGTAGCTGTTATCGCATCAGCGAAAAGAGCGAGATCTGGCAGGATATGGTGGTGTACGCCGCCTCACCCTTGGTGCGGTTTGACACCAAAATTTGCTGGCAGGATGACCACCGCTTTTTGAAGGTGGCGTTTGATACCAACGTGCTCGCCCCGCAAGCGCGGTTTGAAATGCAGTTCGGTTACGTGCAACGTTCCACCAACCACTCCACTGCCGAAGAACTGGCGCAGTTTGAGGTGGCGTGCCATAAATATACCGACTTGTCGGATACCCGTTACGGTGTAACGGTGCTGAACGATTGTAAGTACGGTGTGTCGGTGGACGGCGGATGCATCGGCCTTTCGTTGCATAAGGGCGGCACCGCCCCCGATGCAAGCGGCGATCACGGCGACCATTTCTGCAGTTATGCGTTCTTGCCCCATGCGAGCGGGTTTTCGGCGACGTCCGTCACCCAACCGGCGTATGCGCTCAACTATCCGCCCGTGATTTTGGACGGACGGTGCGACCTGCCCTCGCTGGTTACGGTGGAGGCGGATAACGTGCTGATCGAAACGGTCAAGCCGTGTGAGGATGCCGAAAACGCATATATCCTCCGTTTGTATGAAGCAGAGGGAGGTTCAGCGGCTACGCGCCTGCAGTTTGCCGTGCCCCCGCGCGCGGTGTACCGCACGAATATGTTGGAAGAGGTGTTGGAGGAGATCGACCCCAAAAACGTACCCCTCAACTTCTCGCCTTTCCACATCGAAACGATCAAAGTGGTGTATTAACAGACAGAAAAAAGCAGCGGTGCGTGGCACCGCTGCTTTTTCATTAGGCTATTACTTTTTTCAAAAACGCTACGCCGTGGGGGAGAGCATCGTCAAGATTTTCCCAACCCTCGAACTCGAGCGATACCGTACCGTCATATCCGGCCGCTTTTAATGCGGCAACACAGCGCGCGATCGGCACAACACCGTGCCCTGCCACCGTGCCGCGCAGGAAGTTACCCCCGCGTGTGACGATCCATCCGTCGGAGGGAACGCCCTCCTCAGCGGATTTGAACAGAAAATCTTTGATATGCACATGGAACGCATACGGGGCACATCGTGTGACGGCAGCCTCGGAGGATTCGTCCACACATAAGAAGTTGCCCGTATCCACCAGCAGACCGAAGTTTTCGTGTGCCACGGCACGGCAAAGCGCTTCCACGCGCACCGAATCCTGACAGAAGAAACCGTGGTTCTCCACCATGGTTCGCACACCGCGCGCGGCGGCGTATTCGGTGATGCGGCGGCATCCTTCCGCAAGGCGGGGCAACACCGCCTCCCACCCCTCGGGCGGGTTTTGGAAAGTGGCATCGTGGCGCAGCAACGGCGCACCGAGCAACACCGCAACATCCACCTTGCGGCAGACGCGTTCGATCTCCGCATCGAGATCCTCACGCAGAAGGTCGGCCGCAACGGTATAGGCGGCGATGGCGATGCCTTCTTTGGCGGCCTCTTCGCGCAACTTTGTCGCATAGTCTTCCTCGCTCACCCCTTCGGGAGGGCAGAGGTCGATAAATTCAATGGCGTCCAGCCCCATCGCCTTGGCTTTGGCAATGACCGAGAGTTGGCTTTCTTCGCCGCGGTTGATGGCACGCTGAAAACTGTAAGATGAAATAGCAGTTCTCATATCACTTATTTTGCCAACACGTCACGCAGGAACTTGACCGACGACACGATATCCGCCACGGGATCGTCGCCGACTTCGCGTTCGATGGTGAGGAAGCCCTTGTAGCCGATCTCTTCCAGTGCCTTGGTCCATGCGACAAAGTCCACGTGACCGTCGCCCAGCGCTTTTTCCTCAAACGCCACACCCCACTGGTCGCGCTCGTCTTCGGGGCGCAGGCCGTAAATCACTTCGGGATCCTTGTCCAGCAGTTTGATGCCGTCCTTCGCATGGGTGTGCACGATGTAATCTTTCAACGTGTGCACCGCCTTGGCCGGATCATCGCCCACCACCATCACGAGGTTTGCAGGGTCGAAGTTGACACCCACACCGCGCGAGCCGAGGCTGTCGAGGAAGCCTTTCAGCACCACGGCAGGTTCGGGACCGGTCTCCACCGCAAAGTGGCCACCGACCGAATCGGCGTACTCCGCGAGTTCACGGCAAGCCGCCTGCATAACAGCGTAGCGGGGGTGGTTTACATCGGTGGGTACCACGCCGATATGGGTGGTCACAACATCCGATTCGTATTCACGGGTGAAATCCATCACGCGCTTGGAACGCTCGATCAACGAGGGGTTGTGCTCGGTTTGGCCGAAACCGTGACCGAAGTCGCCGCACACGGCCGACACCTTCAGACCGTTGGATTTGATGATGTCCAAACGCTCACGCACGATAGCGGTGGTGTACTCTTCGGGATTGTTCAGCCACACCTGCAGACCCTGCACACCGAGCGATGCGGCCTTTTCCACCGCCTCACGGAAGGGCAGACGGAAAGAATCCAAAATAATGCCAATGGGAAATTGATACATACAAAAGACCTCCTTTTGTTTATTACATCCATTGTAACGGAAAACGAACAAAATGTAAATGGATTTACTGATTTTTTATCAAATTTTCGCGCCAAATACGCGGTGAAGCGCCGTATCGCTTGCGAAACGCCTTGCTGAACGAGTAAACCGATGCGTAATTGAGCATATCCGCCACTTCGGTAACCGAAAACCGCCCTTCACGCAGTAGGAGTCCGGCGGCATCCAGCCGCTTTTCTTGGTAATACTCCGAAAGCGTGCGGTCGGTCGTGCGCTTGAACAGGGAGGAAAGATACCCGTAACTGTAGCCCGTGGCATCCGCCAACTCCTCAAGGTGTTTCATCGCGTAGATGTGGGTGTCGATGTGGTGCATCAAGCGGTAACACAGCACCTCCGCAGGGGTGACGGTATCGCGCGTTTTGGTAGGGGGGATGTTTTTGCAACCGCGGATCAGGCAAACGGTGATCTGGGTGAGCATCGCGGCCAACAGTTCTTCGGCATAGGGGCGATCTTCATTCAATTCCGACAACACGTGCCCCACCGTGCGGCGGATGTAGTCATCCCGAAACACGCGGTTGCGGGGCGAATGATAGTTTTCGGTCAGATACTCCAACTCCTGCTCCAGAGAGGGGGAGTTGCAGTGAAAAGCAATATAATCGTATTGCAACGGATCGTCGGGATCCACTTGAATTTCGTGGGTATCACACGGCAGTGAGAAATAAATATCGCCGCGGCTGACAGGGGTGCCGACCCCGTTGGTGATCACGGTGCCGCGGCCTTCGGTGACGATGGTCAACTCAAAAAAAGGCATATGGATATGCGGTTCTACCACGGTGTCCCGATCGCAGTATTGCCGCCCGATCTGGTAAAGCAAAAAGTCGCCGAAACGGCGTGGTTCATAAAAATACGAATGATCCAAACGATACCGTGTGAGCATATCGTCGCCTCCTTTTCCTCCGTTATTGTAGCTCGAACCACAAAGAAAGTCAATGAAAACTCAAAAAAACTCGCTAAAACACGAAAAATATGAAACGGGGACATCTTTTTAAGAGAAAACAGCCATTTTCTTGGAACGCGAATTGCGGTACACTAAAAATGGACTCATATAAAACATAGAGGAGGACGAGAGTTATGAACAAGACGGTTATTGCGGTGGTCGGTTGCGGCCGCATTGCACAGAGTGCACATTTTCCCGCACTGTCGAAGATTGAGGGCGCATACGTTAAGTATGCGTGTGACTTGATCGAGGAAAAGGCACAGAAGATGAAAGATATGTATGAAAACGTCGGCGAGGTCATCACCGACTACCACGTTGCGCTGAACGATCCCGAGGTGGAGATCGTGTACGTTCTCACCCCGAACTACGCGCACTATACCGTGACGATGGATGCGTTGCGAGCGGGTAAGCACGTGTTCTGCGAAAAGCCCATCACGGTCAACTACGCGCTGTCCTGCGAAATGGCGGAAGAAGCGAACAAGCGCGGCTTGATGCTGAATATCGGCGTGTGCAACCGTTTCCACAAGTCGGTGGAAATGCTGGAAGAAATGAACCGTAACGGAGAGTTCGGCAACATCTATCACGTGTATTGCTCGTTCCGTTCCTTCCGCAGCATCCCCGGTCTCGGCGGTGCGTTCACCACCAAAGCGCAGTCGGGCGGCGGCGTGCTGATCGACTGGGGCGTGCACTTCCTTGATCTGATCCTCTACATTTTGGGCGGTGCAAAACTCAAGACCCTCACCGCCGACGCATATTCCGAAATGGCAAAGGATATGATGGCGTATAAGTATGAGGGCATGTGGGCAGAGGATACCGCCGATATCGAAAACGGCACGAATGACGTGGATGACTTCATCACCGGTCACGTTCGCACCGACAAAGCCTCGATCTCGTTCAACGGTGCATGGGCCGAGAACGTGAAAGACGGCGGTATGTTTATCGACTTTATGGGTGACAAGTGCGGTGCGCGGTTGCAGTACGGCGGTAAGTTCACCCTCTTCCGCGGCGATACGTTGGAAACGGTGGAACCCGACTACGAGATCGACGATATGTATCGCTTGGAAGACGAAGCCTTCATCGCGGCGGTAAAGAGCGGGGTGAAAGGTCGCTGTCATATCGACAATATCCTTGAAAGCGCGAAATTGCTGGATGGTCTGTATACCTCTGCCGAGCAGAAGAAGGAGATTTCATACGAATGAAATTGACCTATCTCGGCACGGCCGCCGCGGAGGGGATGCCCGCCGTATTTTGCCGTTGTGAATATTGTGTGGAGGCGCGCCGCTTGGGCGGCAAAAACATTCGCACACGCTCACAGGCGCTCGTCAACGACGATCTGCTTGTGGATCTGCCACCGGATACCTATCATCATTTTCTTACACAGGGGATCGAAGGGGACAAGGTGGCGCATCTGTTGATCACCCACGGGCACTCCGACCATCTGTATCCCACGGAACTGGAAATGCGCGAAATCGGATACGCTCACAAGCACCAAGCGCCGATACTTACGGTGTATGGGTCGGCAAAGACGATTGCGACCATTCGCGAGAGTATCCGTGTGCCGTCCAACGTGGTGTTGACGACACTGACTCCGTTTACCCCCACGGCAGTGGGTGATTACGTCGTTACGGCGTTTCCTGCACGCCATATGCCGGGCGGTGAGCCGCTGTTTTATCTCATCGAAAGGGATAAGACCTTACTCTATGCGAACGACACGGGCTATTTCTTCGATGAGGTGTTTGCCTATCTTGAGGAAAAGCGGATTCGCTTGGATATGGTGAGTTACGATTGCACCTTTGGTGATCTGCCGATTCCCGATGACGGTCATCACATGGGGTTTCCGAACATTGCGCGCGTGCAGAAGCGCTTGTGCGCGATCGGTGCGATAGACGAGGATACCGTGCAGTACGTGCACCATTTTTCACACAACGCCGCACCGTTGCACGATGCGTTCGTGAAACGCGCGGCGGACATCGGCTGTGGTTGCTCGTTTGACGGCTGTGTGGTAGAATTCTAAGAAACAGAAAAACATCCCGTGTTCGGAAGAACATGGGATGTTTTGTTTAGGGGGCACATTATGGTAATGAGCGGCGGCGTTATACATCCGCGCCGCACGCAGCGAGCACGGTCTTGTAAAGGGTCAGTTCGTAATCGGGGGTGTAGGGATTTTGCGTTTCACCCCGTACCATCGCGGCAAACGCCGCCATCATACCGTCGTAACGGTCGAGCGGGGCACTTTTGCTCTCTTCGCCCCATTCGTGCCAACCGTCGGAGGTACGGATCGTGCGGTGGGTGCACAGGGCGCCGTCGCCGTCGGGAACATACCATTCCAGCGGTTTTATCTCCACCGTGCCCTTCGTTCCCACCACCACCAACTGGCGGCGGGCAAATCCGCCCCGCTCGATGGCCGTGGTGCGAATAAAGGAGTTGCCGTGTGGGTACTGAAACACCGCCATACCGATATCCTCGGCGGTCACACCGTCGGTATGGCCGGAACAGTTCAGCGGGATCACACGGTCAGGGGTGCCTTGTATCTGCAAAACGAGGTCGATCAAGTGGCATCCCAAAAAGAACATCATACCGCCGGGAAAATTCTCCAACCATTGGCGCGTTTTCGGCGGGTGGAAACAATTCATCTGTGCTTCCACGCTCAAGATCTCGCCGAGTTCCCCGTTTCGCACTTGCGCCAGCAGCTCCTGCACGAAGGGGTTGTAGCGATACATATACCCAGTGTGGAACACGGTGCCTTTTTCTTTTACGGTGGCGATCAAGCGTTCAAACTCGGGGAGAGATACACCGCCCGGTTTTTCCATGTGCAGGTGTTTGCCGCTCTCGGCCACGCGTTGTGCATACTGTGTGAGGTAGATCTCATCGGTTTCCACCGCTACCGCCTCAATGGTCGGGTCGGCGAGGATGTCCTCTGCCGTCATTTCGTGAAGTCCTTCATAGCCCGCCATTTTATAAGGAATGCGTTCCCGCTCGTTTTCGGGCAGGGCGTACCCCACCACCTCGAACAGGTCGGTCTGTTTTCTCAGCGAGGCCAGCACCGCGCAACTGTGGCTGTTTTGATTGGCGCCGATCTGGGCAATGCGGATCTTTCGCATAACGACCCCTCCTTTTGTGTTCAGTATACCACGCACAATTCTGCTCACGCAAGACAGAATTGTGGAAAGAAAGAGGTAAAATCCTGCATTAACGTGTCAACCGCTCTTGGTAAGAGCAAAAAGGACTTGGGAAAATCCCCAAGTCCTTTTCTTTGTATAATCCTTACTTCAGAGCCTCTTCAACCGCCACCGCGCAAGCCACGGTCGCGCCGACCATCGGGTTGTTACCCATACCGATCAGACCCATCATTTCCACGTGCGCCGGCACGGAGGACGAACCCGCAAACTGGGCATCGCCGTGCATACGGCCCATGGTATCGGTCAAGCCGTAGGAAGCAGGGCCTGCCGCCACATTATCGGGGTGCAAGGTACGGCCGGTGCCGCCGCCGGACGCCACCGAGAAGTACTTCTTGCTGTTCTCGATTGCCCACTTTTTGTAGGTGCCCGCCACGGGGTGCTGGAAACGAGTCGGGTTGGTGGAGTTACCGGTGATGGACACTTCCACGCTTTCCTTCTGCATGATCGCCACGCCTTCGTTCACGTCGTTCGCACCGTAGCAACGCACCTTTGCACGCTCGCCGTCGGAGAACGCCTTTTCACGCACGATCTTCAGTTCGCCCGTGTAGTAGTCGTAATCGGTCTCCACATAGGTGAAGCCGTTGATACGGCTGATGATATACGCGGCATCCTTGCCCAGACCGTTCAGGATAACGCGCAGGGGTTCCTTACGCACCTTGTTCGCGGTGCGGGCGATGCCGATGGCACCTTCCGCCGCGGCGAAGGACTCGTGACCCGCCAAGAAAGCGAAGCAGGAGGTTTCCTCGCTGAGCAGCATTTTGCCGAGGTTGCCGTGGCCGAGACCGACCAAGCGCTGTTCCGCAACCGAGCCGGGAATGCAGAACGCCTGCAGACCTTCACCGATCACAGCTGCCGCATCCGAAGCGGAGGTGATGCCGCGCTTCAGTGCCAGCGCCACACCCAAGGTGTACGCCCACACGGCGTTTTCAAACGCGATGGGCTGCACGCCCTTCACGATCGCTTCCACATCCACGCCCTTTTCGAGGCAGAGCGCACGCGCATCTTCCAAAGAAGCAATACCGTTAGCGGAGAGGCATTCTTCGATTTTAGCAAGGCGTCTTTCCTTGCCTTCAAATTTCACATCGTTAGCCATGTTCTGTCCCTCCTTATTATTCTTCACGCGGATCGATATACGAAGCGGCGTTGTCGAAACGGCCGTACTGACCAATGTTCTTGGTGTACGCTTCGTTCGGTTCCATGCCGTGACGGATATCTTCGAGCATCTTGCCCAGCTTCACAAACTGATAGCCGGTAACTTCGCCGTCCTCGTCCAGCGCGAGTTTGGTGACGTAGCCTTCCGCCATCTCCAGATAGCGAACGCCCTTCGCACGGGTGGAGAACATGGTGCCGACCTGCGAACGCAGGCCCTTACCGAGGTCTTCCAGACCGGCGCCGACAACCAGACCGTCCTCCGAGAAGGCAGACTGGGTACGGCCGTACACGAGCTGCAGGAAGATCTCACGCATCGCAACGTTGATCGCGTCGCACACGAGGTCGGTATTCAAGCATTCAAGCAGCGTCTTGCCGGGGAGGATCTCCGCCGCCATAGCGGCCGAGTGAGTCATACCCGAGCAACCGATGGTTTCCACCAACGCTTCCTCAACGATGCCTTCTTTAATGTTCAGCGAGATTTTGCAGGTGCCCTGCTGAGGAGCGCACCAACCCACACCGTGAGAGAAACCGGAAATGTCGGCGATCTGGGTAGCTTTCACCCACTTGCCTTCTTCCGGAATGGGGGCGGGACCGTGGTGAGGACCCTTCTTCACGATGCACATTTGTTCCACTTCATGGGAATAATTCATACAAGTGAATCTCCTTTCGATTTAAAATCCGACGTACATACGCCAACAGATATATTATATACAGTTTTTTTCGTTTGTGCAAGAGCAAACCGCTTTGTTTTTGCATTTTTTTACGACTTTGTGGGGTGTGACTTGAAAAAGGAGCAAAAAGGTGATAAAATTAGAGAAAATCCCTTGTGAAGTGGTGACATTATGAGCAAGAAACTGTTGATGGGCAATGAAGCGATCGCATTCGGTGCGATCCGCGCCGGTGTCGGCGTGGTGACGGGGTATCCCGGCACCCCCTCGACCGAAGTGCTGGAAACGATTGCCAAACATAACGATAACGGCCGTATTTACGTGGAATGGTCGGTGAACGAAAAAGCGGCGATGGAGGTCGCCGCGGGTGCGGCGTATGCGGGTCAGCGCGCACTTGTGACCATGAAGCAGGTGGGGCTGAACGTTGCGTCCGACCCGCTGATGTCGCTTGCCTATGTGGGCGTGAAAGGCGGTATGGTGGTGTTTGTGGCGGACGATCCCGGCCCTATATCCTCCCAGACGGAACAAGATACCCGCACCTTTGCGGCTTTTTCCAAATTGCCGATCTTCGACCCGACTTCGCCCGAAGAAGCGTACACCATGATGGCGGATGCGTTTGATCTGTCGGAGGAACTGGGTACGCCCGTGCTGTTCCGTGCGACTACCCGTATCTGCCACGCCTGTGCAACGGTGGAGGTGGATGACACGGTGCATGCCGTCACCCCCGAAGGTTTTGTGAAAGACTCCCGCTGGGTCATCTTCCCGCGCCTTTCCTATGCGGCGCATAAGCGTATCGAAGCGCGTAACGCCGCACTGGCCGACACGTTCAGCCGTTACGCGGGGAACACCCTCGCGGGCGGCGGCACCCGCGGCATTGCCGCCGGCGGTGTCAGCTGGGCGTACTTAAACGAGGTGTTGGACGGCACCGAAGCGGTGAAACTCTTGAAAGTGACCACGCCGCACCCCTTCCCCGAAAAATTGGCGCTGGAGTTTTTGGACGGGCTTGACGAAGTGCTGGTGTTGGAAGAACTGGACCCCGTGATCGAGCGGGCGCTGATCGCGGTATGCGGCAAACACGGCGTGCGTGTGGCGGTGCACGGCAAACTGGACGGCACCACCCCCACGGCGGGCGAACTCTCTGCCGAAACGGCGCGCGCGTTGGTGGCAAACTTCGTGGGGCGTGAACTGCCGGCCGAAACGGCACACGACCTGCCGCCTCTGCCCGTGCGCCCGCCGGTGCTGTGTGCGGGATGCCCACACCGCGCCTCGTTCTACGCGGTGAAGCAAGCCGCGAAACAAATGAAGAAGAACGCCGTGTTCTGCGGCGACATCGGCTGTTACACCCTCGGCAACGCGATGCCGCTGGATATGACCGACACCTGCCTTTGTATGGGTGCGGGTATCACGGTGGCACAAGGTATCAAACGGGTGGAACCCGACCGCTTGTGCTTCTCCTTCACGGGCGATTCCACCTTCTTCCACACGGGGTTGGTGGGGATCGTCAACGCGGTGTATAACAAGACCCCGATGGTGGCGGTGATACTGGACAATTCCTCCACCGCCATGACGGGGCACCAGCCTAACCCCGCTACGGGTCAAACGGCCACGGGCGAGGTGGCCGAGGTCATTTCCATTGAAGGCGTGTTGACGGCGCTTGGCGTTCCCACCGTGCTGACGGCGAATTCCTTTGACCTTGCCGCCGCGATCGAAACGGTGAAACAGGCGGCCGCCGCGGCGGAAAATGCGGTGGCGGCGGTGGTGTTCCGCGCCCCGTGCATTGCCGTGACAAAACCTGCCCCTGCGCTTTCGGTGGCGGCGAATTGCATCGGCTGCAAAAAATGTGTGAAAGAACTCGGCTGTCCCGCTATCGTGCGGGACGGCGATAAAGTACGCATTGATCCCGCACTGTGCACGGGTTGCGGCCTGTGTGCTGCGGTGTGTCCCGTGAAGGCGATTGGAGGTGGCGAGAATGTATAACGTGTTGTTAGCCGGTGTCGGCGGACAGGGAACGGTGTTGGCATCCCGCCTGATCGCGGCGGCGGCGCTCGCCCGCGGGGAGATCGCCCACACCGCCGAAACCATCGGTATGGCGCAACGCGGCGGCTCGGTGGTGAGTCACGTGCGTATCGGCGTGGGGGCACACTCCCCGCGGATCCCGCACGGCACGGCGGATGTGCTGATCGGATTTGAACCCGCCGAAGCGGTGCGCGCGCTGCCGTATTTGAAAGCGGGCGGTACGGCGGTGGTGTGCACCGCCGCGGTGAAACCCGTGACCGATGCGTTAAACGATTCGGGCTATGAAGCCGAAACGATGCTGGATTACTTGAAAAAGCAGGACGTTCGCCTCGTGACGGTGGACGGCGACGCCGTCGTTGCCGCGTGCAAAACGGCGAAAGCGTTGAACATCGCCTTGCTCGGTGCGGCGGCCGCCGCGGGTGTGCTGGGCGTGACTGTCGCCGCGTTGCAAGGCGCGGTGGAGGGGTTGAATCCCCGCTTCCGTGAGGCGAACTTGAAAGCGCTGACACTTGGTGCGGCGTGTGTTAAAGACGATCTTTCTGCGGTGTAAACGCCCTCAAAAGGAGGATCGGTGAAACGATCCGCAATACTTCAATTCTAAAAAAACAGTACCGTCAAAATTCGGCGGTACTGTTTTTTGTATACTGCGACAGCAAAAGACTATCGGCGTTTTAAGCGGAGGTGGTTTCCGAAAAAAACGGCGGCGTTTGCCGCCAGCCCCACCACACTGCCGTGGATGCCGAGCGGCTCGCCGAGGAACAGCGTCCATACGAGTGAGGCAACAAATCCCGTGCCGACGGCGCAGTACAATCCGCGCGGCGTGACGTGCACGCCGCGGAAAGCGGCGGCAAGCGGCACCAACATAACGGGACACCAAAAGGAATAGGCGATCAACAGAATGTCAAAGATGTTGGGCAACCACAACGCCATCCCGACCGCCGCCGCCCCGATCAGCAGATTGCTGTAACGCAACAGCCGCAATTCCATAGAGGGGGATGTTTTGGGAAACAACGGCAGCACCGCATCGCACACCAATCCGACGGTGGCACCGTTTAAAAACCCGTCGGCAGCGGAGAGAATGATGGATACCATCGCCGCCATCACCAAACCGCGCACTCCGATCGGCAGCACGGTGAGGATCATGCGCGGCATAGCGGTGGCGGCGTCGCCCAGCGGGTTTAAGGCGAAGGCGGTAAGGCCGATAAGCCCCGTTATTGCAAAAAACGGCACGGCAAAGGCGCCGCCCAGTACCGTGGCGCGCGCGGTGACGGCGGGGGTACGCCCGAGCAGTAAACGGGCGGTATACGGCGGCGCCAGCGCTTCACCCACCGCCAGCGAGATAAAGAGCGAGAGAAACCCCCACGGAGTGGTGCCGTTCAGCGGGTTCCAGTAAGCGGGGGGCAAGGCCTGCATTACGGCGTGAACGCCCCCTGCGCGGTGCAACCCTCCCGCCAAAAGCAACGGCATACCCACGGCGAGCAGTAAAAACTGCACCATATCCGCCGCGATGACCGATTGCATACCGCCAAAGGTGGTGTATATCACCACGATACCGAATCCGATCAAGATCCCCACCGTTTCGGGCACGCCGAGCAGGGTGCGGAAGGTGAGCCCCATCGCCTCCATCTGTGCCGCCACCACACCGGTGCAACTCAAAAAAGCGAATATTCCGCACAACACCCGCGCACCGCGTCCGTAGTCGAGTGCCAAAATGCCGCCCACGGTGGAAACGCCTTGAAAGCGGGCGACACCGCTCGCCAAAAAACGCCCAATGCCCATCATGGCCAACGCAAACCCCATCAACGCCAGTGTGGAGCCGATGCCGTGGGAAAACGCTTCGGATGCGTTGCCGGACGAAAATCCGCCGCCTATGTAAGAAGCTGCCAGCGTGGCGAAGATGACCGCTGTGCCGTATCGGCCGCCTACGGCGGTAAAGTCGGCGGTGTTTTTGACCTGCCGCCCGCCCCGCAAGCCGATAAACAGCAATACCGCGAGATACCCCACGACCAATCCGCAATCCAACCACATACCTATCCCTCCCATACAACCAC
>SVPM01000048.1 GCA_015065865.1 Oscillospiraceae bacterium
ACGGTTGTGAACGGTGCGTTCTACGGTGCAACGGGCGAAGCGCCTGACTACGCGGGCGTTGTGCAGGATAGCGAGGGCAACCTCTACTACGTCAACGGTATCCACGGTGCGGTGCGTAAGAGCGGCACCTTCACCATCGCGGCGAACAAGACCAACGGTCTGTGCGCGGCCGGTAAGTACACGGCGGATCAGAGCGGTGTGATCACCCCCGCGGCATAATACGCACGATAACCTAAAAAACAGGGCAAGCGAGCAATCGCTTGCCCTTGTTTTTTGTGAAGGGAAAAACCGCCGCGAGTGTGCAGTTGTTCATTAGATGATTTTCTGAAAAATTGGTTGAATCTCGTCCTCAAACCGTGTATAATAGAACGCAAAGAGAGGGATGACACGATGCAAGAAATCAAATGTCCGCGTTGCGGAGAACTTTTTCAAATAGATGAAACGGGATATGCCGAGATCGTGCGGCAGGTGCGGGATGCCGAATTTCAAAAAGAGCTGGAACGGCGCGAGCAGGAACTTGACCTGCGCCGTCAAAGCGATCTGCGCCTTGCCGCGGCGGAGCAGGAAAAGGTGCGTGCCGAAGCGCTTTCGGCCAAAGAAGCCGAGATTTCAAAGCAGAAACAGGAAATCACAGCGTTGCAGGCGAAGTTGGCGGCGGGTGAGACCGAAAAGCAACTGGCGATTCGCGAAGCGGTGAGCGCCAAAGAACAGGAACTTGCCGAACGCACCACCGAGATCACACAATTGCGCGGTCAACTCCAAAGCAAGGAGACCGAACGGCAACTCGGTGAAAAATCCTTGCAGGAGCAATACGAAGCGCGTTTGAAGATGAAGGATGAGCAGATCGAGTATTACAAGGATTTTAAGGCGCGGCAATCCACCAAAATGATCGGCGAAAGTTTGGAGCAACATTGCCTTAACCAGTTCAATGCATTGCGTATGACGGCGTTCCCACACGCATATTTTGAAAAGGATAACGATGCGGCAAGCGGCAGTAAGGGTGACTTTATTTTTCGTGAATCCGCCGAGGACGGCACCGAATTCATCTCCATTATGTTTGAGATGAAAAATGAAGCGGACGAAACCCGCACCAAGCATAAAAACGAAGATTTTTTCAAAGAATTGGATAAAGACCGCCGCGAAAAAGGGTGTGAATACGCGGTGTTGGTTTCGTTGCTCGAGGGGGACAACGAATACTACAACGCGGGCATTGTGGACGTGTCTTACCGCTATCCGAAAATGTACGTTGTCCGTCCGCAATTTTTTATTCCGATGATTACGTTGTTGCGTAATGCGGCGCTCAACTCGTTGCAGTATCAGCAAGAGTTGCAAGTGGTGCGAAATCAACAGTTGGATATTTTACATTTCGAGGAAAATATGAACGCTTTTAAAGCAGGATTCGCCCGCAATTACGAGCTGGCCAGCCGCAAGTTCGGGGATGCGATCGCCGAGATCGATAAATCCATTGCTCAACTGCAAAAGGTGAAGGAAGCGCTCACCTCCTCCGAACGCAATTTGCGGTTGGCGAACGATAAGGCGCAGGATCTGAGTATTAAGAAACTCACAAAAAACAGCCCGTCGCTGAAAGTGATGTTTGATGAGGTGCGGCAACAAACGGCGGATAATGAGGAGTGATCGCTGTTTTTCACATTGAGAAGAGAATCCAATAACGATAAAACACAAAAGACACCCTTTTGGGGTGCCTTTTTGTTTGGCGGAGCGGGTGGGATTCTCCTCTCACTTGACGAAAGCCCCACCGGGGCTTTCTCCCAATCTTTCGGCATGGTATGCCTCAAGATTGGAGTTCGTTTCGAATCCCACCAACGATAAAACACAAAGACACCCTTTTAGGGTGCCTTTGTGTTTGGCGGAGCGGGTGGGATTCGAACCCACGAGCCCTTGCGGGCTACCTGATTTCGAGTCAGGCCCGTTATGACCACTTCGATACCGCTCCATATATGTTAACCCGCGAGAAGCGGGATTAACGCTTGTTTTCAAATTGCAATAACGGGCAGGCCCGTTATGTCCTGTTGCGGTGCCCGAAATTCGCTGTTCTCGCTATCGCTCGGCGAATTTCGACCGCTGCCACCGCTTGTTGCTCGCTGTATCCGCCGCAGGCGGCGCTCGCAAACGCGCCCACTTCGATACCGCTCCATATATGTTAACCCGCGAGAAGCGGGATTAACGCTTGTGCGTGGCGACATTCAACAGCGCCTAACTATTATAATGTATACAAACACATTTGTCAACCGAAATTTTCAAAAAATTCGCAAAAAGGCGGCGGTGTATAATTGTGCCGTTTGACGGACACAATACCAGTACGCAAAATCCCTATATTGACAGCAAAGGAGAATTCGTATGCGAATTGCGACGTGTATGCTGGCGTTGTTGTTGGCGTTTACGGTGATGATCGGTTTCAGCGGTTGCGGCCGCGCAACGGAGGAGGAAGGCGGCACGACCACGACTACGGCGGCGCCGACCACGACTACCACGACCACCACGACGACGGCCACGACTACTTCGACCACCACGGCGGCACCGACCACGATTGACGGGTTGCTGCCGGACGCGACCGACTTGATGCCGAATACGACCACGACGGCGCGATAAACAAAAACGGAACAGAGGTATTCTCTGTTCCGTTTTTTATAACTTACAGCACGATGGTCCCTATGGTTTCGTCTTGGAAGGAGACGGGGAAGGTTTTCGGCAACTCGTTGACGGCAGCGTTGGAGGCATCGTTTTGCATGGTGGACAGCACCTGCGCGCGCCACACTTCATCCATCCCGACATAATACAGAATATGACAGCCGTAATCCGAATCGATGGCGGTCACGTCGCCCGCTTTGCGGGCTTCGTCAAAGCACCATGCAGTGAACGCCTCATTCACCGACGGCTGTTCTTGAAGTTCCCAGAAAGACCCGTCGTAGGTGTTGAAATCCGCAGTGTATTTCCGCACCAACGCGCGGAACGCCTCGGCAGTGTTTTCGCCGGCTTGCCACTCATCGAGCACCTGTTTTTCGAGCGCATCCAACGCGGTCGGATCGCCGTAACTGTCGGTTGACAGGAACAGGTGGTACACGTTGGCGAGCGGGGCGGTGTTTTTGGCGGGTGCTACGGTGAGCATATACACGGTGACGTAATCCTCGCCCGTTACCACCTTGGTATCGCCCACCTTGGTGTCCTCACTGAACAGCCATTTGGCAATGTCATATTCTTCGTTGTAGCCTACGCCCTCTGCCAAGTAGGTGGAGTCGTACTTCTTTTCGGCTTCTTCTTTGGTCTGGCATTCACCGTTGTCCACCATCAATTTCACTGCGGCGGCACGGAAGGCCTCGGGAGTCTTGCAGTCGGTGAGGGCGGCGGTGGCGGCAGTGGCTTCCTCCACCGTCTTGTAGGTGCCGTTCTCATCGACGTAGAACAGGAAACTGGCGACCGAGCAGGTTTGGAAATCAAGTGCATATTCTTCATACAACTCGTTGATCTTCTCGTCGGTCATCGTCACCTTGTTGAACAACGCGCTTTCCTCGATCCACGCGGTGTAGTACAGAGTGTAGAATTCCCGCACGTCATCGGCAGTTACACCGTTATGGAATTTCGAAACATCCACCGACAAGGTGGCTTTTTCGATCATATTTTGTGCCGCTTTGTTAAGCTCGTTGCCGCGCTTTTCGGCCGAGGCGTTCAAGGTGAGCATCCATTCAAACTGCTTTTTGGCCGACGATACCAATGCGTCGTAGGCCGCGGTATCCTGCCCTTTCAGCGGTTTCGTTTTGTCGTAAGAGGTGTATTGATCGGAGTTTTGGTACTCCATTTCCATAAAGAATGCGATAGCGCCGTTGGAAACCTTGATATCTTGGCACGTGGCGGCGATCGCATCCGACACGTCCGCTACGCCGAACGGCTCAACCGTGGCCGCACCGTCACCGCCGTTTGCGGGCTTTTTGTTAAAGATCCCCGTGGACCACAACACGCCGCCGACCAGCACCAGCACCAACAGCACCGCCAGCACCGCGACCGGCCAATTCGAGGTCTTGGGTGCATCTTCCTCGGTGTATTGGAAGGCGTTTTCGAACGGATCTTCGTCTACGATACCGCCGTCCTCATCGAGGGAATCCTCTTCCGTTTCGGCAGTTTCCTCGGTTTCGGTAACCTCTTGCGTTTCGGAGGTTTCTTCCGTATCGACAACCGTTTCCGTCTCGGTGGTTTCCTCCGTTTCGGTCAACAACAGATCCTTTTGTTCTTCGTTACACATAGGTTGTACGCTCCTTTATTAAAATTCGTTTTCGATCGGCATGGTGGCCGCGGCGTTGAGTGCCGTGCCGGCGCGATGGTTGGCGGTGTATTCATAATACGCTTGCGCTCCCACCATCGCGGCGTTGTCGCCGCACAGAGTAAGAGGAGGGAAATACAAGGTGATGCCGCCTGCCGCACAGCGGGCGGACATTTCCTCCCGCAACAGGGTGTTGGCGGACACGCCGCCTGCCAACACCAACGTTTTGGCGTTTACCTTTTCCGCGGCACGCAAAGTGCGGGTGCAGAGGATGTCCACCACTGTGTGCTGGAAAGAGGCGGCAAGGTCGGGCAGACACAACGTTTCGCCCTTTTGCTTTGCACTGTTCAACTGATTGAGCACTGCGGTCTTAAGCCCCGAAAAACTGAAATCAAACTCGCTGCCGTCCACCTTCGGGTGAGGCAGACGAAACGCGTGGATGTCGCCGTCTTTGGCGAGTTCGTTCAAATGCACGCCGCCGGGATAGGGAAGGCCCATTGCACGGGCGGCTTTGTCGAAACATTCACCTGCGGCGTCGTCCCGTGTCTTGCCCAGCACGGTGAAACGGGTGTAATCCTCCACCTGCACCAGATGGGTGTGACCGCCCGACACCACGAGGCACAAAAACGGCGGCTTCAGATCGGGATGGGCGATATAATTGGCCGCGATGTGCGAACGCAGATGATGCACGGGCACAAGCGGTTTGTTTGCCGAAAACGCCAACCCTTTGGCGAAGTTCACCCCCACCAACAACGCGCCGATCAACCCCGGTGCGGCAGTGACGGCAACGGCATCTATGTCGTCTAAGGTCATCGTCGCGGCGGAAAGTGCTTCGCGCGTCAAGCCGCTGATCGCTTCTGCGTGGCGGCGGGAGGCGATCTCCGGCACGACCCCGCCGTAAAGTTTATGTTCTTCCACCTGCGAGGCGATGAGGGAGGAATGCACCTGCCGCCCGTCGGATACGACCGCAACGGCGGTTTCGTCGCAGGAGGATTCAATAGCCAATATGTTCATAACGGTTACTCCTCTTTCAGATACAGCGAATACAAGACGGCATCCTCGGCGGGGTGCTCGTAAAAGCGGGGACGTATCCCATCGCACCGAAAGCCTTCCTGCTCATACAGCGCACGAGCCGCGGCGTTGCTCTGCCGCACTTCCAAGGTGATGCGAAGGAGGTCGTCCGCCCGCGCTTGCGCGCGCAACAGCGCACGGGCGATACCGCGGCGCCGATGGGTGGGAGATACGGCAACGTTGGTCACGGCGCCTTCGCCTGCCACGGCGTGCAGACCGATATATCCCACTACCGTATCGCCGTCCAACGCGACGAGAAACCGTGCGAACGGGTTTGCCAGTTCTTCGCGCAGGGCCTCCGCACTCCACGGCAGGGAAAAGCAAGCGACTTCAAGAGCGGCCACGGCGGGGATGTGCTCCGCCGCCATCGGTAAAACGGTGATGTTCATCCCGCCACCTCGCCGAACCAGTCGTCCGCAAGTGCACGAACGATATCTTGCAAGGTGTCCCGCGTGCGGCGGTAGATCTCCAAACTGCCGCCGAATGGGTCGGGCACACCGCCCGCGGGCACCGTGATCTTTTCTTCCGCAACCCCTGCCGCAAGCAGCAGTGCGCGGTGATTTTCGGTCATCACCACAAGATGATCGGCGGCGTTTGCCAACTCTTTTGTGAGCGGGCGGGAACGGTGGCGGGTGAGGTTCAGCCCGCATTCTTCCATCGCCGTAACGGCGTGGTCGGCGGCGGGTTCCCCCGTGGCGGAAAGGCCTGCCGAAGTCACGACGGCCGCAACCCCGCGCCGTGACAGCTCCGCACGCATCAGCGCCTCAGCCATCGGACTGCGACAGGTGTTTCCCGTGCACACGAAAACGACAGTCATTCCGCTCACCCCTTTCATATTCTTCTATTATACGGAAAAGTTTCGTACTTTGCAATCCCCTCTTGCAATTTTTAGGGGATGTGGGTATACTAAATAGTAGATTTTTCGTAAAAAGGAGCCCCGCTATGTTGCACCGAGAGTTTTCCCGTCCCGCTGTTGAGCGGATGTTTGATTCCCGCGATACCCGTTATCGCGCACCTTTCGGTGCGGTAGCGGCAGGGGAGTCGATACATTTTCGCGTGTGTTTGCCGCGCACGCTGGGGTGTTATGCCGTGCGCCTGCTGATGGAACCGGACGGTGAGCGTGCGTTTCATTGGGGTATGTTCTGGTGCGGTATGGAGGGCGATTCACACGAGTGGTGGGAGTGCGACTATGCACCGCAAAAGGCGGGGCTGTGGTTTTACCGTTTTGCACTGGATACCGCCCGCGGTGTGCGATATTTGGTGAAATGTCCCGATGGTACGGCGCGTCTTGCGGATACGGGCGGCGAGAGTTGGCAGATCACCTGTTACGATGCGGCGTTTGATACGCCGTCGTGGCTTGCAGGCGGCACGATGTACCAGATCTTTCCCGATCGCTTTGCACCCGACAGCGGCGAAAAGCGCGACGTTCCCGCCGACCGCGTGCTTCGCACCGATTGGGGCGGGGTGCCGCACTGGCAGCCCGATGCCGAGGGTAAAGTGCGGAATAACGATTATTTCGGCGGCAGTTTGAAAGGAATTGCGGCGCACCTTGACCGATTGGCGGCACTGGGTGTCACTTGCTTATATTTGAATCCGATCTTTGAAGCGCATTCCAACCACCGTTACGACACGGCGGATTATGAGCGGATCGACCCGTTGCTGGGCGACGAGAAAGACTTAAAAGCCCTTTGCCGTGAGGCTGAAAAGCGCGGGATACGTGTGATTTTGGACGGCGTGTTCAGCCACACGGGGGCGGACAGCCGTTACTTCAACCGCTACGGACGGTACGCGGGAGAAGGGGCGTATCAATCCCTGCACTCTCCCTATGCTTCGTGGTACACCTTCCGCCGTTTCCCCGACGATTACGTTGCGTGGTGGGATTTTGAAAATCTTCCCGAAGTGCAGGAAGAGGACCCCGCGTTTTTTGAATATATCAACGGGGAAAACGGTGTGGTGCGCCGCTGGCTTCGTGCCGGTGCGGCGGGTTGGCGGTTGGATGTGGCAGATGAGCTGCCCGATGGGTTTTTGGACGGTTTGCGCCGTGCGGCCAAAGCCGAGAAAAAGGACGCGCTGGTGTTGGGCGAAGTGTGGGAAGACGCGAGCAACAAATTCAGTTACGGTCGCCGTCGGCGGTATTTGCTGGGCGAGCAGTTGGACAGCGTGATGAACTATCCTTTTGCCAATGCGATCTATGCGTTTTTAAGCGGAGAGTCGCCCGAGGCCTTTTTCCATCCCGTGGGAGATATTTTGGAACATTATCCCGCACCGGTGATACGGGTACTTATGAATCCGCTGGGGACTCACGATACGCCGCGTGCGCTTACCGTGCTGGGCGGTGAGCCTGCCGGTCGTCGCGGACGTGAATGGCAGGCGGCGGCACGGCTGTCACCCGAGGAGTATCGGCGCGGCAAAGCGCTGCTCAAACTGGCGGCGGTGCTACAATACTGCTTGCCCGGCGTGCCGTGTTTGTACTACGGTGACGAAGCGGGTGTAGAGGGGTGGCGCGACCCGTTTAACCGCGGGTGCTATCCGTGGGGGCACGAAGATGAGGAGTTGCTTGCGTGGTATAGCGCGCTCGGCCAACTGCGTGCCGCGTGTGCGGCGCTTGGCGACGGCGAATTCTGCCGCCTGCCTGCCGCGGACAGCGTGGTGGCGTTCACCCGCGGGGAGGTGCTTCTCTGCGCGGTCAACCGCGGGGAGGAGGCGCAAACGGTGGCGGTGCCTGCCGCCTTTTACGACACGCCCTGCAACCTCGGTGCGGGGCAGATACAAAACGGTAAGTTGCATCTGCCGCCTTTGTCGGCGGCCGTGTTGGTGAACGCGTAGGAAGAGCAATTAAAACCCCATTCTCCTGCTGCGGTGTTGGGAGTCCAACCGCTGAACGGTTTGGGCAAGCGGGAAAGAGAAATAAAAAGAGAGTGTTGCTGACGAATCGGACCAAGTCAGCAACACTCTCTTTTAGTTACAGCAAATCGAACCACGAAGCCCATTCGGCGGTATGGTCGCCGTCGAGCGAGGAGAAATTCAAGATGACCATATAGTTGTCTTTGGGCATATATACGGAAATATCGGTCTGAACGGTTTCGCCTTCACCCCACAGCACCTTTAATCCGAGAAAGTCTTGGCCATCCACCTTCACCGTGATAAGTTCGGTCGTCAGCGAAGGTATGCCCTCCAATTGAGATACCTGTATGGCGCGGTATTCCTCCGCACTCGGCAGAGTTTCAAACATCGTGGCCGTGTTTTCCACCTTTACGGCGATGGTGTTGTCGTTGCCGCCGTATACCGCATACATAACGTAAAATTCCTGCGCTTGGTTGATGGCTTCGGCGTAATCCACGTCATCGCCCGACGACAGAAAAGGTAGGTTGCGGTCCATCATTTGCTCGTCGTCATACATATCCCACCCTTTTGACGGCGTAAAAGCCAGACCGAAATAGGTGTTTCGATAGGAAGTGCCGTCGTTTTCGCCCACAAGAGGTGAACCGGTGGCGGTGGGGGCGGAATCGCTGTTTTCGGGAGTCTTGGCGGGTTTGCCGCAAGCCGCGAGCGACAGCAGCAACACCGCCGTGAGCAGCAAAGAGAGAACGCGCAGTTTCATAGTGAATACCTCCATATACTTATTGTTCGTCGGATGGTTCGGCAACGGCTTGTAACGCTTCGCGCAACGTGTCGAGCGGCGTGAGGCCTTTTTTTATTTTCACCGCGTAATATGGTTTTTTGCCGGCGCTGATCATCACGCGCCCTGCGAGAGCGGCGGTCATACGGCCGCCCAGTGCCATATCCAAAATTTTGGGATAGAGAAGCAGGCTGTCGCCTTGCTGCTTTACCTCCACGATACCGCATCCTGCCGCCATATTGCGGAGCAGAGCGACGTCGATCAGTCCTTGCACCGCTTCGGGCGGTTCGCCGAAACGGTCGATGAGTTCATCGTACACGTCCAGCGAATCTTCGTGGGTGCGAATGTCCGCAATGCGGCGGTACACGCCGAGACGTTGGGCGTTTTCGCGGATGTAATCGTCGGGGATGTGTGCCGAAACCGCAAGGTCGATTAGGCACTCGGCATCGGGGATCTCTTCGGTGCGTCCCGTTTTTTCCTGTTCCACCGCATCCGCCAGAAGCCGCAGATACATATCGTATCCGACCGCCTCCATATGACCGTGCTGTTGTGCGCCGAGCAGATTGCCCGCACCGCGGATCTCCATATCGCGCATTGCGATCTTGAAACCCGCACCGAATTCGGTGAATTCGCGCATGGCGTCCAACCGCTTTTCCGAAACGTCCGACAGCGCCTTGCCGCGTTGGAACGTGAGGTAGGCAAACGCACGGCGTGAGGAACGTCCCACACGCCCGCGGATCTGGTGCAACTGCGATAAGCCGAAACGGTCGGCGTTTTCGATGATCAGTGTGTTGACGTTGGGAATATCCACGCCCGTTTCAATGATGGTGGTGCACACCAGCACATCGATCTCGTGTTCCAACATCTGCTGCCAGATATCCGACAACTGTTCTTCGGTCATTTTCCCGTGAGCAAAGGCAATGCGTGCTTCGGGGATTCGCATCTGCAGGCCTGCCGCCACCCGTTCAATGCTCTCCACACGGTTGTGCAGGTAATACACCTGTCCGTCACGGCGCAACTCGCGGCGGATCGCATCCGCAATAATGCCGTTATCGTGCTCCAACACATAGGTCTGCACGGGGCGGCGGTCCTGCGGAGCCTCCTCCAAAATGGACATATCGCGAATACCGCTCATGGCCATATTCAACGTGCGGGGGATAGGGGTGGCGGACAGCGTGAGGACGTCCACCGTGGGGGCGATCTCCTTAATGCGTTCTTTTTGCGCCACGCCGAAACGCTGTTCCTCATCCACGATAAACAAGCCGAGGTCGCGGAATTTTACGTCTTTGGAAAGCAGGCGGTGGGTACCCACCAAAACGTCAATCTCCCCGCGGGCGACCTGCCGCAGGATTTCCTCTTGCTGTTTCGGAGTGCGAAAACGGGAGATCATCTCCACTTTTACGGGAAAGCCTTCCATGCGGCGGCAGATGGTGTTGTAATGCTGAAACGCCAAAATGGTGGTCGGCACAAGCAACACGCACTGTTTGCTGTTGGTCACACACTTGAACGCGGCGCGCAACGCCACTTCGGTCTTTCCGAATCCCACGTCGCCGCACAGCAGGCGGTCCATCGGCACGGGGCGCTCCATATCCGCTTTGATCTCGGCGGTACAGCGGAGTTGGTCTTCGGTCTCGTCATAGGCAAAGTGGCGTTCGAAATCCCCTTGCCACGCGCCGTCCTCGTCAAAAGCGAATCCGCGGGTGGCCATACGGGCGGAGTATAGGGCAATGAGTTGTTTGGCGATGTCTTTCACCGCCGTTCGCACCCGCACTTTGGCTTTTTGCCATTCCTGTCCGCCCAAACGGTGCAGTTTTAAGGTGACGTCCTCTTTGGTGCCGATGTATTTGGAAACCAGATCCAACTGGGTGACGGGAACGTACAGCGTGTCGCCTTTATCATACCGCAGTTTCAAGTAATCCTTCACCACACCCTGCACCGCCAGTTGGTGGATCCCTTCATAAATGCCGATGCCGTGGGCGGCGTGCACGATGTAATCGCCGGGGGTGAGTTCGGACAGACTGTGTATCTGTGCGCCGCGGCTCTGTTTTTTGGGTTTGGTGCGCCGCTTAGCCGAAGCGGCGCGCCCGTGGGTGATGACCACCCACGAAGCCTCCGGCAGTTCAAAGCCGCCGGAAAGGCCGCCGTGTGTCACCAGCACCCGCCCCGTCAGCGGCTTTTCGGGATGCGGTGCGTATAAAGCGGGCAGGCCGGCTTTTTGCAGATCTTCGGCGAGCACGGTGGCGGCGCGTTCTTCCTGCCCTGCCAGCACCACGCACGCCATACCGCGATGTAATTGATCGCGCAGGTCGTCGCACAGCACTTCCACGCTGCCCGACCATACGGGCAGTTGGTGGGCGGTGAGGTTGTAAAGCGCTTTCATCGCCCATTCGGACGAGCGGGCAAAGGCGTCCAACGTCACACATTCCCGTTGTAAGCGGTGGGAAAGTTGTTCCCAATCCATGGCGTAGGCGGTGAGTCCGCGGCACAGTTGTCCTTCCGCCAGCAGAGCGGTGATATCTTCTTCCATCTGCCACAAATAGGTGCGCGCACGCTCTTTCACTTTCGCGGGTTCGCACAGTACGGGGAGCGCGTCTTCCGCAAAATCAAACAGCGTGGCGGGGGTGTCGTAGAGCAGCGGAATGTATTTATCCAGCGAGGCGGGGGCGGTGCCGCGGCATAGGCGGTCGGCATCCGCTTCGAGAGCGGGGACGGCGGCTGCCGTTTTGCCCTTGAGCCCCGACGCAAGGGCGCGGATCTTTTCCGCCAAGGCGATGGGGCGGTCGCACAGGATCTCGGCCGCGGGAGGCACCGAGACCGCATCGAGCGGATCGGTGCGCCGCTGGGTGAGCGGGTCGAAATACGCGAGAGTATCCACCGTATCGCCCCACAACTCCATTCGCAAAGGGGCGGCGGCATCTGCCGCCCAAATATCAATAATACCGCCGCGCACCGAAAATTGACCGGCGCTTTCCACCTGCGCGCAACGCTCGTATCCGGCGGCGGTGAGAGTCTCGGGCAGGTTATCTACCGGCAAAGCTTGCCCTGCCATAAAATCCAGCGTGTGCTCCAGCAACGCATCGGGCGGCAGGGTGTATTGCATCGCGGCATCCGCCGTGGCGATGATGTGATCGGCATCGCCGTTCAAAAAGCGCGCCAAAGCACCCAGCCGCTGTTGTTCGTATTCGCGTGAGACCGATTCCACCTGTCTGAGCGATAGATCGCGCCCCACCAAGGTGCACACGCGTTCCCCCAGTGCGGTAAGGTCTTCCGCCAGACGGGTACCTTCCGCTTCTTCCCCCACCAAAATAAGGGTGCGCCGTCCTGTCGCGGCGCGCAGACCGTGAAGCAACAGGGCTTTGTGCACCGTTCCCACGCCGGTCACGGCGGCGGGCAGTCGGGCGGATTCCACGTCCGCCACCAAGCGGCCGAAAGCGGGCAACTGCCGCAATCCGTTCAAAAACACCGACATACCGCGTTACCTCGAAAAGCGGTTCATTGCCGCATCCACCGAGTCCTCCACAATAAGGCAAGCGGCGTCGGCGGCGCGCCGCGCCGCATCCGCCACTTTCGGGGCTTCTTCTTTGGTGAACTTCGAAAGCACCCACGCCGCGAGATCGTATTCGGGGTGCGGCTTTTCACCCACGCCGATCTTAACGCGCGGGAACTTGTCGCTTCCGCACAGTTGGATAATGCTTGCCATCCCTTTTTGACCGCCGGCACTGCCGCTTCGCCGCACGCGAACGGTGCCGACAGGCAGGGAGATATCGTCAAACATCACCAACACCCGTTCGGGCGGGAGTTTGTAAAAATTCATAGCTTCGCGCACCGCTTCGCCGCTGTTGTTCATATACGTCTGCGGCATCATCAACAGCACCTTGTGTTCGCCGAGGGCGGCCTCCCCGCAAAACGACTTGTATTTCACGCGGTCCACCCGCACCGAAAGTTTTTCCGCCAGTGCTTCCAGAGCGGCAAAGCCCGTGTTGTGGCGTGTTCCCACGTATTTTTTATCGGGATTTCCGAGGCCCACGATCAACCAATCCACGGGGCCGGTTGCTTTCTTTCTAAAGAACATATTTCCTATCACCTCAAACGGGAAATGCGGGCATTAAGCCTACACCCAATGTCCGTGCTTTTATTATGACAGAGTAAAACGGGATTTGCAAGCGAAAAGTGTATTATTTTTCACATACCGAGCACAAATTTACGGATTTTTTAAGTAAAATACCACGATTTCGAAAAAAATTAAAAAAACCTATGGAAAAATTTTTAAAAGGGTGCTATAATGAATCCGTTACTGTGGAGCGCCCTGTGAAGTCAACGCTCACAGGCAAAAAAATTCAGGAGGAATGAAAACATGAGTCACAAGTATGTATACCTGTTTTCCGAGGGCGACGCTTCGATGCGTGAGCTGCTCGGCGGTAAAGGTGCGAATCTGGCGGAAATGACCAAGATCGGTCTGCCGGTGCCGCAGGGCTTTACCATTTCCACCGAGGCTTGCACTCAGTATTATGAGGACGGCCGCAAGATCAACGATGATATCCAGGCACAGATCATGGAATACATCACCAAGATGGAAGAAGTCGTCGGCAAGAAGTTCGGCGACAAAGAGAACCCGCTGCTCGTTTCGGTGCGTTCGGGTGCTCGCGCTTCCATGCCCGGTATGATGGATACCATTCTGAACCTCGGTTTGAATGAAGAAGTGGTGGAGACCATGGCTGCGAAGTCGGGCAACCCCCGTTGGGCGTATGACTGCTATCGCCGCTTCATCCAGATGTACTCCGACGTCGTTATGGAAGTCGGTAAGAAGTACTTCGAGGAACTCATCGACAAGATGAAGGAAGAAAAGGGCGTGACTCAGGACGTCGATCTGACTGCCGACGATCTGAAGGAACTCGCTTGCCAGTTCAAGGCGGAATACAAGTCCAAGATCGGCAAGGATTTCCCGACCGATCCCAAGGAACAGTTGATGGGTGCCGTGGAAGCGGTGTTCCGTTCTTGGGACAACCCGCGCGCCAACGTGTATCGCCGTGACAACGATATCCCCTACTCCTGGGGTACTGCCGTTAACGTGCAGATGATGGCGTTCGGTAACATGGGCGACAACTGCGGTACCGGTGTTGCGTTTACCCGTGACCCCGCGACCGGCGAACCCGGCTTGATGGGTGAGTTCCTCACCAACGCGCAGGGCGAAGACGTTGTGGCCGGCGTGCGTACTCCCATGCCGATCGCTGAGATGGCGGAGAAGTTCCCCGCTGCGTTCAAGCAGTTCAACGAAGTGTGCGCCATTTTGGAAGACCACTATCGTGATATGCAGGATATGGAGTTCACCGTGGAAGACGGCAAACTCTACATGCTGCAGACCCGTAACGGTAAGCGTACCGCGAAAGCCGCTTTGAAGATCGCCTGCGACCTCGTGGACGAAGGCATGATCGACAAGAAGAAGGCGGTCGCGATGATCGATCCTCGTAACCTCGATACCCTGCTTCACCCGCAGTTCGATGCGAAGGCGCTGAAGGCGGCTACCCCCGCCGGCAAGGGTCTGGGCGCTTCCCCCGGTGCGGCTTGCGGTAAGGTCGTGTTCACTGCCGAAGATGCCGAGGCGTGGAATGCGCGCGGCGAGAAGGTCGTTCTGGTTCGTCTGGAGACCTCTCCCGAAGACATCACCGGTATGAAGGCTTCGCAGGGCATTTTGACCGTGCGCGGCGGTATGACCTCCCACGCGGCTGTCGTGGCGCGCGGCATGGGTACTTGCTGCGTGTCCGGTTGCGGCGAGATCAAGATGGATGAAGAGAACAAGAAGTTCGAACTCGCCGGCAAGGTGTACAACGAGGGCGACTACATCTCCATCGACGGTTCCACCGGTAACATCTACGACGGCATCATCCCCACCGTGGATGCTGAGATCGCGGGCGAATTCGGCCGCATCATGGAGTGGGCAGACGAGTTCCGTACCTTGAAGGTGCGTACCAACGCCGACACTCCCGCCGATGCGAAGAAGGCGCGTGAACTGGGTGCGGAAGGCATCGGTCTGTGCCGTACTGAGCATATGTTCTTCGAAGCGGATCGTATCGCGGCATTCCGTGAGATGATCTGTGCCGATACCGTGGAAGAGCGCGAGACCGCTCTGGCGAAGATCCTGCCGTATCAGCAGGGCGACTTCGAGGCTCTGTACGAAGCGCTCGAAGGCAACCCCGTGTGCATCCGTTTCTTGGATCCCCCGCTGCACGAGTTCGTTCCCACCGAGGAAGCGGATATCGAAGCGCTGGCGAAGGCTCAGGGCAAGACGGTTGCGGATATCA
>SVPM01000049.1 GCA_015065865.1 Oscillospiraceae bacterium
TTCAAGCCCGGTCTTTGAAAAACTAAAAGAGTACCCCTTTGGGGGTACTCTTTTAGTTGGTGCCGCTGACCGGGCTTGAACCGGTACGGTATTGCTACCAAGGGATTTTAAGTCCCTCGTGTCTGCCAATTCCACCACAGCGGCGCGTGTGACAGGAGTTATTGTACATCATCGTGTGGGAATTGTCAAGAGGGCGCACACAACGATTGTATTATACTTTCAACATAATCTTGCAAAACGAGGCAGAGTATGGTATGCTTTTATCATATTATGACGAAGTATGACTAAATGTGTGGAAATACATCCTGCTGGGGTGAAGGACGAAAGGCGGGCGGATATGAAAAATACACATACGAAAGCATGGGAACGGCTGTTTTTTATCGCTGTGGGTGTTTTGATGTTTTTGGCGGTGTGTGCGGTTTCACCGCTCAACGACGACTGGTATTACGCCACCGCTCCGAACCCCGATTTTCAGTGGGCGGACCTGTTGCCCGCAAGCAACTTTTGGCGTCCGCTGGACGTGCTGTTCGGTGCTTTTATGGGGTTGGTTCCCGCCTTGTTTCCCGCGCTCAATCGGGCGGTTGTGGTGCTGGCACACGTGTTGAACGCGTGGTTGCTGAACGCGGTTTTGAAAAAAGTGAATATCACCGACGGTTGGCGCAGATTGGCCGTGGGATATTTTCTGTTTTCCTCTGCCGTGGTGGCGGTTATCGTGTCGCCCGATGCGTTGAATCAGGCGTACAGCCTGCTGTTCGGCCTGCTTGCCGTATACATACACCTCAAACGCGGCGGGTATTGGTATTTGCCGCTTTGTATGATCGCTTTGCTTTGGAAAGAATCGGGTGTATCGTGGTTTTTTGTGATCCCGATACTGGAGGCGATCACCAAGGCGGACACGTGGCGAGCGTTTCGTAAAAACGTTGTCTTGGTAAAACGCTGTGTGTATGAAACGGTGTTTTCCTTCTTAAGTGTGGGCGTGTATTTTGCCGCGCGGTTTCTCTTGTACGGTAGTGTGACGCTCGGAAGTGATACGGGGACGTATCAACTTTCCGTCTTTTCGCTTTCTACCGTCAAAAACGCTGTGATGCTGTTTGCTTCGGCGGCTTCGGGTGTGGATTCGCCCGCGGTGTTCGGCAACACACCGGCGCTTCTGCCGGCGGGCATAACCGCCGTGTTGTCGTTGGTGTTTGCGGGCGGCTGGCTGATCGGTGCGGTGCGGTTGATACGGCAAAAGCAAGGGCTGTTCCCGCTGTGCGGTCTGGTTCTTTGTGCGTTGGGGCTGGCGTTGCCGCTCACGGTGATCGGCAGCGCAGGGGAAATGCATGCGTATCCTGTGCTGTGCGCGATGGCTGTTCTGATTGCGTTTTGTATGAGTCGTGCACAGATCTCGCCGAAACGGATGGCTGTGCCGATACTGTGCATCTTTTTGGCGTTTGGTATATCCGGCACGCACAAACTAATGTATGTGTACGATTACAGCGCACGGACACGAGAACTGACACAGAATATTCGTGCGGTGTACGGTGCGCCGAGCGATGCGGCTTTGTTTGTTGTGGTGGAGGATTGGGAAGGATATTCGGTGTTTGACCAGTCGGCTGTAAACGGATGTTACGCAGGACTGAGTCTGCGCCCGTATTTTGATTGGCAGGAGTTGAACCACACGCGGTATGAGGCGAGATCCGAGGAGGAGGCCGCCGCGTATATCGCGCAACACGGCGATGCGTTTGACAGCGTATACGTTGTGCGGGAGCAAGCGGTCGAACGGGTGAAATGACCGTTTGACACGACGGGAGGGGAAAGCCATGAAAGACTATGTGAAATTGATGCGGGTGCATCATTACATAAAGAATCTGTTGGTGTTTACGGCGCTAGCGTGCAGCGGACAACTGCTGAATTTTGAAAAGTTGGGGCGCGCCGCCGTGGCGTTCGTTGCCTTCTGCGCGGTGTCCTCCATTGTGTATATCATCAACGATATACGCGATCGTGAGAACGACCGCAAGCATCCGACCAAATGCGATCGTCCTCTTGCGGCAGGGCGAGTGTCTGTTGCAGGGGCACGGTGGACGGTGGCGGTGTTAGCGGTAATTGCCGTCGGATGCAGTGCGGTAGCGTTTTGCCCGCCTGCGGCGGTGTTGCTTGCCGCCTATCTTTTGCTGAATCTGGCGTACAGTTTTGGGTTGAAGAACGTGCCGATTGTGGATGTTACGATTCTGGTCGCGGGGTTTTTGATCCGCATTTTGTACGGCGCGTTTGTGACCGCGATTACGGTTTCCAATTGGTTGTATTTGACGGTGATCGCGTTGTCGTTCTATTTTGCGCTCGGGAAACGGCGCAACGAGTTGAAACACATCGGCGGTGAAACGCGCGACGTGCTGAAAGCGTATCCGATCTCTTTTTTGGATAAAAGTATGGGCATGTGTTTGACGCTCGCGAACGTGTTTTATGCCCTGTGGAGTATGGATGCCAACACCAGAGCGTTGTATAACAATGCGTATTTGATCCTCACGGTGCCTATCGTATTACTGATTACCATGAAATACAGTTTGGACGTGGAGGGTGACTCGGACGGCGATCCCGTAGAGGTGTTGCTGCACGACAAGGTGTTGCTGATATTGTGTGCGGTGTATTTGGCAGTGATGTTAACGATTTTATATATAGGATAACACATTATGAACGTATATGATTTTGACGGAACGATCTATGACGGTGACAGCACGGTTGACTTCTTTTGGTATGTGCTGAAACGACGACCCTCGTTGGCACGGTATTTTCCCAAACAGTTTTGGGGCTTTTGCTTGTATGCACTCAAACGGATCGGAAAGACCGAACTGAAAGAGTTTTTCTTTTGTTTCCTTGCGGCGATCGACGGGACGGCACTGGCGGAAGAGTTCTGGGAACACGCGCAGGAACGTGTAATGGCGTGGTATCGAGAGCAACAGCAAGCGGACGATGTTATCATTTCGGCATCTCCCGCGTTTTTGCTGGAACCGATCTGTAAAAAACTGGGAATAGGGTGTCTTATTGCCTCCGACGTGGACGTGCACACAGGGAAGTTTGCGGGGGAGAATTGCCGCGGTGAAGAGAAGGTGCGCCGCTTTGCGGCGGTATATCCTACGGAGGGTATTGACCGTTTTTACTCCGATTCGGATGCCGACCGTCCGATGGCACAGAGGGCAAAACAGGCTTTTTTGGTAAAAAACGGACGTATTGTTCCGTGGGAAAACGATGTGTGATCTAAGTTTCAGAAAGTAGGCGAGGATATGGATAAAAAGGTGATTTTGATTTCAATTGACGGTATGCGGCCCGATGCCATGCAACAGTGCGGAAACCCGTATGTGAAAACGTTGGAGGCGGAATGCGCCTACTGTTACACGGCGCGTTCGATGGTGCCGTCGGTCACACTGCCGTGCCATCTGTCGATGGCGCTTTCGGTGGAGCCGAGCCGTCACGGTATTCTCAGCAATACGTATATACCGCAGGTGCACAACATCAAAGACGTGTTTGAGCGGGTGGCGGATGCGGACGGTGTGTGTGCCATCTTTTACGGTTGGGAGAATATGCGGGATATTGCACGTCCCGGTGCGATGAAGTTCGGCACTTTTATTCAGTCCTATACCCACGAAAGCGTGGATACGTTGCTGACCGATGCGGCACTGCGCGTGTTGGAAGAGGAAAAACCCGATCTTACGTTTTTGTATTTGGTGGATACCGATGAAAAAGGCGGCCACGACAACGGTTGGATGAGCAAGGAATATCTGCGCCGCGTGTCGATCGCGTTGGATAACGTGAAACGGGTCATCGACCGTTTCGGCGAGGAATATACCGTCATTATTACGGCGGATCACGGTGGGCACGACCGCGCTCACGGCAGTGAGATGCCGGAGGATATGACCGTTCCGATGTTCTTCCGCGGTAAAGACTTCAAGGCGGGAAAGATGGCAGAGGCGTGCTCGCTGTTGGATATTGCGCCCACCATTACGGCCGTGATGGGTGTGTCACCCGCGAAAGAATGGGAAGGGCGTTCGGTGTGCAATGCATAACGGGTTAAATAAGCAGTCTTTGGTCGGCAGCGGTATGCTGTTGCTTGCCGCCGTGATCTGGGGTTGCGCCTTCGTAGCGCAGAGCGTGGCGATGGACCATATCGGGCCGTTCAGTTTCGGTTCGGTTCGCTTCTTTATAGGGGCGGCGGTGTTGTTGCCGGTGATCGCTTGGCGAAAAAAACGTGCGTTGCACACAGCGGCGCGCCCGCAGGAGGCGTTGCTCGGCGGCTTGGTGTGCGGCGGCTTCTTGTTTTTGGCGTCCGCTTCTCAGCAGATCGGATTGATGTATACGACCGTGGGTAAATCCGGTTTCATCACGGCGTTGTACGTGGTGTTGGTGCCTTTGGTAGGTTTTGTGCTGTTTCGTCGCCGCGTATCGCCGCTGTTGGCGCTGGGTGCGTTGGCCGCGATGATCGGTTTGTATCTGCTTTGCGGTGAAAACGGTTTTTCTGTGAACCGCGGAGATGCGTATACGCTGGCTTGTGCCGTTTTGTTTGCGGCACAGATCTTGGCGGTGGACCACTTCGTTACCCGTGTGGACGGGGTGTTGCTTTCCTGCTTGCAGTTTACGACGAGCGGCATCCTGAACGGGATCACGGCGCTTATCTTTGAGCCTGCACTGACGTGGCAGATGTTGGCGGCGACATGGTTGCCGCTGTGTTACACGGGAATACTGTCCAGCGGGGTGGCGTACACCTTGCAGATACTGGGGCAAAAGCGCACGCAACCGGCGGTGGCATCCCTTTTGATGTCGCTGGAGTCGGTATTCGCGGTGTTGGCGGGCGCGGTGATCTTGACACAGTGGCCGACTTTGCGCGAAGCGATCGGTTGCGTGGTTATGTTCGCGGCGGTGATCTTGGCGCAGGTGCCCACGAAAGAACGTTAGGGTGAGCAGTTGAACCCCTTTGCGCTTAGGCTGGCGAGAGTTGAACCCCTTTGCGGTTTCGCTCGCCGCCTTTCCCGTGCGGCTTTGCGCTCATTTTTGCAAGGCGACAGCCTTGCGGCAAATTCACGCTTTCCCGCACAAATAAATTCGGCGGCAGAAACTCTCCGACCTGCAAAAATGAAAATTTTCGTGTGAGAGGAAGCCGACAAAACGCAGGAATACTCCCGTATTTCTGGTTTTGAGGCAAACTATCACCGAAAATTTTCTTTTGCAGGCGCAAAGCGTTCGACTCTCGCCAGCCTAAACAAAAACGGAGAAGTTCAATTGAAGTGAACTTCTCCGTTTTTTGTTACGTTTCGATTTGATAGGCGATGCGCGGATCGCCGTTCGCAAGGTAAATAGTGCCGCAGGGGATAAACCCGTACTTTTCCAGTGAGCGCTGCATCGGGTGGTTATCGGCGTGGGTGTCGATCCGCAGGTTGTTGCAACGGGTAAGTGCCCAGTCGTAACAGGCGGCCGCCACACCGCGGCGGTGTGCCGTGACGGCGATGCGGTGTATTACGCCGTAAGGGCGGTCGTTTTGCCACCCACCTTCAATGTAATCGTACGTGGGGTCGGGACCGTCGAAATAACAGAACACGCCAAGGAGTGCACCGCCTTCTTCACACACGAAACTGTGGCCGCCGAGGATGTCCTGCTCTACCAGTGCGGCGGGCGGGTAGCCGCCTGCCCATTGGGTATGATTGCCGTTTTCGCGCATAAAACGGCGTGCCTCTTCGTAGATGGCGAGAATGGTTTCGCGGTCATCTGCCGTTGCGGGACGAATGATCATATCAATTCCTCCAGAGGAAATTTCTCAATCTTTTCCACTGCGTATTGCAATATCAGGCGGGCATCGGTGGAGTTTACCGTACCGTTGCCATCCACATCGGCGGCCGCAAGCGCGATTGATGTCGGCGCGATTTTACCGACAGCATATACCAAAGTGAGGCGAGCATCGGTAGAGTTGACGATGCCGTTTTCGTCCACATCGCCGAAAAGACGGGGGCTGTGTTGCAATACGATGTCGTCAATATAGGCATCCACAGGCCCACTGTTTCCGCGGTAACCTACGGCAACCCCGACAATGGGCTTGGACGAGGAAACCCCGACCGAAACGGTAACATCGACCCATTCTCCCACGTTGCCGCGTGTGATAACGGTGGCGGTGTTGACATCGCTCAACCGTGTGCCATCCGCAAAGAGGAGGTCGACATACACATCTTGGCCGTTTTCGTTGGCGGCATATAACGAGTAAGACAACTCGAGGGGGGCTGATGCGGTGATGCGGGTGTCGGCAATTTTGTATATCGCTTTCACACCGCTGGACGCGGTGCCTTTGAAGCGGAAGGAGGATCCGCCGCTTTTGGCAAGGGAGGGGGTGATGGCAACCGCTCCCGTACTGAATGCGGTTTTATTGATCCATGCGGGATTGTTGAGGCACACGTCCAGTTGCCCCACAGCAGGAATCTTGGTTGCACCGTCATCCAGTGTGTAGGTGGTTTCGCGGGATTCGAAGCTGTTGCGCCAATAGACAGGACCTTCGGAATGGGGGATGTCGATCTTCTCGCGCAAAGGGGCTTTTCCTTGTATCATATCAACGACCGCACCCGCGGCACGCAAATAGTAATCGTTCGACAGCCACCAACCGTCCGCCGCCCATGTGAGGAAGTATTGATCGGTCGGGATTTCAAAGTAGTCGGAAGCACCTTTCATAATGGCGGTACCTTCATCGTATTCGTCCCACATAGCGAAATAGAGCGATTCCACATGGTAGTCGCGTTTCAATATGTAGGCTTGTTTCCACAAGAAGTCGCCTGCGTAACGAGGGAAATGGTTGACGTAACCGTTGCTGCCCATATTCGTCCAGCCGAAACCGGAATACAGCACGGGTTGATAGTCAATGCCGTATCTTTCGCAGAAGGCAAGGTCGATCTCGACGTGTTGTTTGAGCCACGTTTCCATATTATCCATATTGTAGCGGCCGGGTGTCCACAGCGAGAGCATATCGATCTTGGTGAAAGGTTCCAGATATTCACCCGTTGCTTTATCGTAGCCGTTGTCGGGTGAGCCGCCGATAACGTAGTATCCGCGGGAATGGAACCAGTCGATAAGGGTGGTGGCGGTGGTGCCGCAGAAGTATTCGGAGGCAGGGTCGCCGTGTAAGCCCCACAGGCAGACAACGGGTTTACCGTCGGCGTGACCGTAATTGAGGGAGGAGGCTACACCCTTTTCCTCCACGTTATAGATGAAGTCCAACTGTACGTTGCGGATAAACATTGCGGGGTCGTTTCGGGAAGCGTAGGAGAAGTCGTACATCACGTAGAAAAGGCGCCCTGTGGCTTCTGCCTCCTCTTGAATGACCTGCAAGGTGTTTTTGCCGCTGCTACGCATAGGAAACGTAGCGGAATAGAAACGTTGTACGGCCAAACCGTCGATATCGTAATCGCGCGCCCACTCCATATGCGTTTTGATCACCTCGCGGTCGGGCGAGTTGAACAGCACGGATGGATTGCCGTTGCCGAGATCGCCGAGTCCCGACGGATAGAGTGTGGCACCGTTTTTCACATAATCATCGGTGTGGGGATAGATTTCGGTGTGGATGTTACCGGCCGTGGGCAACTTGCCGTTTTGCCCCCAGTGATGCCAGTTCCCGTTTTCCTTATCGGTGGCGCGAAACCACACCTGATAACCCGCCACACCTTTGCCGATGATGTTGTTTTGCTCGGTTTGGGGAGCAAAAGCGGGAGGGGCTTGGTCGAGCGGGTCGGTGTAGCCTTCGGAGATGGTCAGCGAATGAACGACACCTTCATACAGACGGAAGGAGGCGCCGTAGTTTTGCCCCGCTTTGCCGAGGGCGGCGTTGGTCAGCGGGATCTCCGCCGTGACAAATTCGCCCGTATTAAACCGCTGGATATGCAACAGTTCGTAGTCGCTCTCGGTACTGCAATATTGAAGCAGCATAGGCGAGTTGGACTTATCCAGATAGGTGACCGAAAGGGTGAGTTGATCGGTGCTGTTCAGCACCGGATTGGTAACGCAGAAATATATGTATTTTTCGGCTTCGGCAACCGGTTTACCGTTCACAGTAGTGAGGCTGTAGACACAGTCACCGTTGTACTTTCCGGAGGGAATCACCGAGATGCCGTCGCTCAGCGCGATGGGGTTTTGAAATGTGACCGAAACGTCACGAGGGATTCCTTCTTGCACGGTGACGGAATGGATCGTACCGTGGAGGAAGCGGAAAGCGGAACGCAAGTTTTGTGCCGCATTTCCCAAAGCGGCATCGCGCAGAGCGAGAGTCACCGTTTTGAACTGCCCTGTGGCGGTGCCGTCGATACGGAGATTGGTATAAGCGCTATCGGTGCCGCAATACTGGAAAAGTACGGTTTCGGCGGTATCCAGCAAGGTGACGGTGACCGTGATTTCACGGGCGGCACACAGGGCTTGATCGCTGATTTGAAAATAGGCGTATTTCTCTACCGTCATAACGGGTTTCCCCTGCACGGTAGAAAGCGTGTACGATGAGTCGCCCGTGCCGGAGACGGACATGGTGATCCCGCCGCTCAGCGTGACGGGATTCGTAAAGATGGCCGACACGCCGTTTTCTGCCGCCGCTGTGGTGTACGGCAAGACGGGGGTGAACAGTAATGAAAGGCACAAAACGCCCGTAAGTAACGTGCGCCATAAGCGGCGCCGGAAGAAGGATACCTGCATAACGAAGCCCTCCGCGTTTCCTTAATTTATACACATATTCAGTCTACCACATTTCTTGATCGGTTGTCAACAAAGTTTCTCTTGTCAAACGACACGTTTTGGTGTATCATTAATATAACCTAGGTCGAAACAGAGGGCGAGAGATATGGTAACACGAACGGAACACGATGCATTGGGGACGGTGGAGGTGGAGGCTTCCCGTTTGTGGGGGGCGCAGACCGAACGCAGTCGCCGCAATTTTTGCATTGGCGAGGAAAAAATGCCGCACGGGTTGATCGCGGCGTTTGCCGCACTTAAGAAGGCTTGTGCGGCGGTGAACGCCGCGCAGGGAAAACTCAGTGAAGAAAAGGCGTATGCTATCGCGGTTGCGGCTGACCGCATCTTGGCGGGGGAACTTGACGAGGAGTTTCCGCTTGCGGTATGGCAGACGGGCAGCGGTACCCAGACGAATATGAACGTAAACGAGGTGATCGCGCGGGCGAGTGGGATCCCGCTTCACGAAAACGACGACGTGAATATGTCGCAAAGTTCCAACGACACCTTTCCCACGGCGATGAGTGTGGCGGCGGTGCTTTCGGTAGAGCGGGGGGTGATTCCCGCCGCCGAAGAGTTGGTTGCGGCATTCTTACGGTTGGAGAAGGCGCACCGCGGCATCATTAAGATCGGGCGCACTCATTTGCAGGACGCGACCCCGCTTTATTTTTCGGATGAGGTCAGCGGTTGGCGTGCAGGCGTGGAAGAAGCGGTGGTGATGTTGCGTGCATCGCTTGCACGGTTGCGCCGTCTTGCTATCGGCGGCACGGCGGTCGGCACGGGGCTGAATGCCCCTGCGGGGTTCGATGCGGCGGTGTGCCGCGAACTTACGGCACAGTGCGGCACGGAGTTTTTGCCCGATGAGAATAAATTCCACGCCTTGACTATGAAAGATGCGTTCGTGTTTGCTCACGGTGCACTGAAGGCGCTTGCGGCGAATTTGATGAAGATCGCCAACGATGTGCGGTGGTTGGCTTCGGGGCCGCGGTGCGGCATCGGAGAGATCCGCATTCCCGAAAACGAGCCGGGAAGTTCCATTATGCCGGGGAAGGTGAATCCCACGCAATGTGAGGCGGTCACGATGGTGGCGGCACAGGTGATGGGGAACGATGCGACCGTTGGGTTTGCGGCTTCGCAGGGGAATTTTGAACTGAACGTATTTATGCCTGTGATCGCCTACAATTTTGAACAGTCCTGCACGCTGCTGCGTGACGTGATGCGCTCGTTTTGCAAAAATTGTGTGGAAGGGATCACGGCCGACCGCGAGCGAATGGAGGAAAATCTTTCTCGCTCGCTGATGTTGGTGACTTGCCTTTCGCCCCGCATCGGTTACGAAAACGCGGCGGCGATCGCGTTGGATGCCTATCGGCGCGGTGTTACTCTGCGCGAGGCCGCACTGGCGAGCGGGCACATCACGGCGGAGGAGTTCGACCGCGTGGTACGTCCCGAAAATATGGTTTAAAAGATATTGGTTAAAGTGAGCCGCTCACTTTGGCGAAGATGGTCTACACGGTAACGGCACCGTGACAGTTCTTCCGCCAAGTGGGCGGTATCTTGTTGCGATAGTAAGAGGGTGAGCAGGGTGGCGCTTTCTTCAATGGCATCCAGTTTTTCGTGCGGGAAAAAGAGGGGGAAGCGGCGGTTGGCCTTTTCGAAATCCTGACAAAACGCCGTGACGGCAGAAGCGGCGGCAAAACGATCTCCCCGTTGCAGAGCCGTGTCGGCGCTGTCGAGAGAGCGGAGCAGACGCGCGGTGTGGTGTTCTAAAAACAGGTGTGGACCGATGCACAAGACGGCCGTGAGGGTAAGCAGTGCAACGGCTATGATCAAGCGTTTGATACCGATTCCTCCTTCCGTATGAGGTGAATACGTCCGCCGCGGTCGGCGGTGAGCAAAAAGACGTCTTCCATCGCGCAGTTCTCGCGGCGTAAAATGCGATGCAGCCACTGTGTATCGTGTCCGCTGAGCGACAGTCCGAGCGGGAGCGGTTTGCCGTCGCTCACCACCAAAAACGGCGTGTCGTCGTTCGGCGGCGTGAGTTGTAGGTCGCGCGGGGTGACGGGGCGTGCCTGCGGTTGCAGGCACAGGCTGATCTGCCCTCCTGTTTCGGCAACGGCGTATAGCACGTCCTGCAGGTCGAACACCCCTTGCTGGCGTAGGGCGCTCATAACGTCGTCCACCGTGAGCCGCAGTTTTTTCATGGCTTTGCGATCCAGTTCGCCTCTTACGATCAGCCACACCGATCGACCGCCCATCAGGCGTTCCGCAAAGGGGAGTTTTAACATGGCTCCCGAAAGTAACAGTTCCAACGAAACCAATACGGCAATGGGGATCAGCCCGCTGAACAGCGGAGCACTCGTATCTTCCATCGCTACCGCCGCCATATCAGCGATCAGCAAGGTGACCACCAATTCCGATGGGTTGAGATCGCCGAGTTGGCGTTTACCCATCACCCGCATGGCGGCAACCAATACCGCGTAAATGACGATAGTGCGTATGGCAACGATTGCCACGGGCATCCACTCCTTTCGTGTATCACAAGTATAACCTGTGCGACGGAAAATATGGGGAAGGACTTGCAAAAATACCGCGTTTGGTGTATGCTGAAAAAGAGTTATCGACAGAAAGAAGGTGCGCGTGTTGCTGCAGTTGATTTTGGGGCGTTCGGGTTACGGCAAGACCTATGCCGTAACCGAAGAGATCGTTCGTCGCGTTACGGCGGGGGAGGACGGCCTTGTGTTGTTGGTGCCCGAGCAGGCCTCGTTTGAAACCGAGCGCACATTGCTTCGGCGCTTGGGCGCGGCACGCGCCGGTGCGGTGCAGGTGCTCAGTTTTACCCGCTTGGCCCAAACGGTGGCACGTGAGTGCGGCGGTATGTCGGGTAAAGTGATGGATAAGGTGACACGCACCTTGTTGATGAGCCGTGCACTGGAGCAGGTGCAAGAGCGGCTTTCGTTGTATCGCCGTCACGCCGTGCGGGCGGATTACGTGCAGGCGGTGTTGGACGTGCTGGCAGAGTGCAAGCAGTACGCCGTTACACCCCACCGACTGGAAACTGCCGCCGCGGCGCTGGAAGAAGGGACTTTGCGGCAAAAAACGGAAGAACTTGCCTGCATAATGCAAGCGTATGAAGCGTTGGCGGCGGACAGTTATATGGATCCTGCCGATGCTCTGACCCGTCTTGCCGAGCAGTTGCCGCACAGCAGTTTCGGCAAGGGTGCCGTATTGTTGGTGGATGGATTTCGCGGGTTTACCGAACAGGAGATGCGGGTAATGGCGTTGTTGATGCGCCGTGCCGCCCGCACGGTGGTTACGCTGTGCACCGATACGATGGACACACGGGATGAATACGCCCTGTTTGCACCGGTGGCGCGTACCGCCGCCCGCTTTGTGCAAACGGCACGCGATAACGGGGTGGAAGTGGCGGCACCGCAATATCTTACGGTGAATTACCGCGCACAAAATGAGGCGTTGCGTGTGTTGGAACGGGGATGTTTCGCGGATGATGCGGCGGCCTTGGAGGAAGAGACGGCGGCCGTGTCGGTGACGGGATATGCCGACCGTTACGCCGAATGCCGTGCGGTGGCAAGTGAGATCCGCCGCCTGATGCGGGAAGATGCGGTGCGTTGCCGCGATATTGCCGTTGTGGCGCGGAATATGGCGGATTATGACGGCGTGTTGGACGTGGCACTGGCGCGTGCGGAAATCCCGTTCTTTATGGATCAGCGTGAAGAGGTATATACCGAACCGTTGATGGCACTGGCGGGAGCAGCCCTCGCCGCGGTGAGCGGCGGATTTACCGCCGAACAGGTGCTGCGAGTGATGAAGACGGGGTTGGCGGGCTTTTCCGCCGCCTCGGTCGCACGCGTGGAAAATTACGTGTTTGTGTGGAATCTGAACGGTCGCCGTTTGCGGGAAGAATGGACGGCCAATCCCGACGGGTTGGAGGAAATGACCGACAAAGGGCGCGCACAGTTGCGGCATTTGAACCGACTGCGCCGCCGTTTGCTGACACCGCTGGAGCATTTGTGGGAGAATTTGCGCGGCGAAGTAACGGGGCAGGTTTTTGCTCGTGCGATGTATCGCTATTTGGAAGAAGCAAAAGTGGCAAGGTCTTTGCGTTTACAGGCGAAGCGCCTGCGTGCGGCGGGAGATCCCGCGGCAGCGGACCGTATGGAAACGATGTGGGAGTTGCTGATGGGGATTCTTGACCGTTTCGGCACAGCGCTGGGAACGACGTCACTTTCGGCTTCGCGGTTTTATGAGTTGTTTTCACTGGCGCTTTCCGCTACCGATCGCGGCAGCATCCCGCAAGGGCTAGATGCGGTGCAGATCGGCAGTGCGGAACGTATGCGGTTCACTGCTCCGCGCGTGGTGTGGGTGTTGGGGGCCAACGAGGGGGTGTTTCCCGCCTATCCCGCTACGGGCGGCTTGATCACCGATCGCGAACGACAGGCGTTATCCGAAATTGGGGTCACGTTATCGGAAACGGGTGACAGACAGGCGGTAGACGAGCAGTTGTATGCGTATTTGGCGGTAGCGGCTCCTTCGGAGCGGTTGTACGTCAGCTATATTGAAAGTATAAACGGCGAAGTGTTGCCGCCCTCGGCGTTGGCGGCGGGGGTAGAGCGGTGCTTGCCGCACCGCACACCGTGCGTTGCCGCCGTGCCCGAAACCGAGGACGAGGCGTTTCGCGTGTTGGCTGAACAGTTTGAGAACTTTACACCAAAACGAACGGCGCTGTATACGTATTTTGCCGATCACCCGAAGTATGCCGCGCGGTTGCGTGCGATGGATAGGGCTGTGGCACAAAAACCGATGGCTTTTTCGTCCTCTGAGGCGGCGGGGGAGTTTTTTGGAAATACGATGACCTTGTCCGCTTCGCAGGTGGAGACGTACCATCAGTGCCGTTTTCGGTATTTTTGCCAATACGGTCTGCGTGTGCGCCCGTTTCGCCCTGCCGAACTCGGCAGTTTGGAGTTTGGTAACTTGGCCCACTTTGTGATGGAAACGGTGTTGCCGCGGTATGCGGCGGTACGGTTTGAGGATATTACCCGTGCGGTGGTGCTGGAGGATACCGCCGCCGCGGTGGCGATGTACGTAGATACGGTAATGGGAGGCACCGAGGATAAAAGTGCCCGTTTCGTCACCCAGACCAAGCGATTATCCCGCACGGCGGGTGCGCTGTTGTGGCACGTGGTGCAGGAACTGCGCCAAAGCCGTTTCGTGCCCACGGAATATGAACTGGCGGTGGGCATGGAGGACGGTGTGCGGGCAACCGTGCTGACCTTGCCCGACGGCGCAACGGTGCGCGCCATCGGAAAGATCGACCGCGTGGACGTGTATCGCGCGGGGGATACCGCGTATATCCGCGTGGTAGACTACAAGACCGGTGCGAAAAATTTCCGCTTGGATGAAGTGGTGGAAGGTATCAATCTGCAGATGCTGTTGTATCTGTTTTCGTTGTGGGACAACGCAGGTGACCGTTTCGGCGGTGAAGCGGCACCGGCGGGGGTACTTTATCTGCCGGCAAAACTGCCCGTGGTGGCGGTCGCGGCAGGCGACAGTGAGGAAGTGCGTGCCCGCGAACGGCTGAAAGTGATGCAGATGAACGGACTTTTACTCAACGACCCCGAGGTGATATCGGCGATGGAGGCGGACGGGCAGGGGTTGTTCATTCCCGCGAAACTGAAAGCGGACGGTACACCCGACAGCCGTGCGGCGGTAGCGACACTGGCACAGTTCGGTCAACTGAAAAAGCGCGCGGAGGCGTTGCTGCGTGACATGGCGGTGACACTGCGCCGCGGTGACGTGGCGGCCGTTCCTGCGAGCAGTGAACGGTTGGATGCCTGTGCATTTTGCGACTATGCCGCGGTGTGCGGACACGAGGCGGGCGGCACGGTACGTGAGATCAAGACTTACGACACCAAGGCGGTGCTGGCCATGCTTTCGGAGGAGGCCGACGAAGAAAATGAAAAAATGTAAAAAAACACTTGCATTTCTTCGAATAGTGTGATATAGTCATTATGTTACGGAAGTGCGGGCTGTGGTCGGTTCGTAAAACTTCCGAGTTACTGAAAGAGGTGACATCTGATGAAAGAGTCGATCCATCCTGACTACAAGCAAACGACCATTACCTGCGCTTGCGGCGAAG
>SVPM01000002.1 GCA_015065865.1 Oscillospiraceae bacterium
GGTCCAACATAAAGCCGGCCAGCGTTTCGTAATCCCCTTCGGGCAGTTCCACACCGAGCAGTTCGGTAACTTCTTCGATCGAGCAGAAGCCGTCCACGTCAAAGACGTTTTCATCCAACTGGGTGATCTCTTCTTCCTCGTTGTCGTATTCGTCCTGCATATTGCCCACGATGGATTCCAGCAGGTCCTCCACCGTCACGATACCCGCAAAGCCGCCGTATTCATCCACCACGCAGGCGAGCTGAATGTGTTTTTCGGTCATTTCCGCGAACAGAGCGCCGCCGCGTTTGGTGCCGGGGGTGAAGAAGGTGGGGCGCACAAAATCGCGCAACGAGAGCATATCGGGAATCAACTTACCGACGTAGGGGAGAAGGTCTTTCATATACAGTACGCCGATGGTGTGGTCGATATCCTCCTCGTAGATCGGCAGACGGGAATAGCCCGTTTCCACACCGATAGCAAGCGCTTCCTCGATGGTCGTTTCCACGTCCAGTGCTTCCACGTCCACGCGGGGAGTCATAATTTCTTCGGCAATAATATCGTCGAATTCAAAGATGTTGTTGATCATCTCTTTCTGCGTTTCTTCAATAACACCTTTTTCTTCGCCCACGTCCACCAGCATACGGATCTCTTCTTCGGTGACCTGTTCTTCGTCCGCGTGCGGATCCATGCCGAACAGACGCACGCAGAGGTTGGTGGTGGCGGAAAGCAACCACACCAACGGACGGGTAAGGCTTGCGATCACACGCAGAATACCTACCGTGGCAAAGGCGATCGGTTCGGCTTTTTGCATGGCGATGCGTTTGGGAACCAGTTCACCGAGCACCAGCGAGAAGAAAGACACGAGCAAGGTGACCACGATCAGCGCGACCGTTTCCACCGCCGCCGTGTATGCCGCGGCCCCGTGAACCAAACCGATGAACCACTGTGCCAGTGGTTCCGACAGGGTGCTGGCGGCGGATGCCGAAGTCAGAAACCCTGCGAAGGTGATGCCCACCTGAATGGTGGCAAGGAAATGGGAGGAATCGGCGGTCAGTTTTTGCACCTTTTTGGCTTTTTTGTGGCCTTCCTCCGCCATTTTTTGAATCTTATTGTCGTTGAGTGTGATGATTGCCATTTCGGATGCCGCAAAGAAGGCGTTGATCAAGATCAGCACCAACAGCAGCAAAAAGTGAATGAGCAAATTGCCCGTAGGCCCGGGGTCGTCCATGATATTGGAACTCCTTTTTTAAAATATTTAAGAACATCGCGAAGGATGTTGCTTACTTGGAAACGATCTGCTCTTTGCCGCCCATATACGGCTGCAACGCCTTCGGGATGGCGAGGGTATACCGTTCACCGTCGAAGGAGAGGTTGTTTTCGAGCAGGGCAATGAGCATACGCGGCGGCGCCACCACCGTGTTGTTCAGCGTGTGAGCGAGATACTTCTGTCCGTCGGCGCCCTTCACGCGGATGCCCAGACGGCGCGCCTGTGCATCGCCCAGATTCGAGCAGGAGCAAACTTCAAAATATTTCTGCTGTTTCGGCGACCACGCCTCCACGTCGTAGGACTTGACCTTCAGATCCGCCAAGTCGCCCGAACAGCACTCCAATGTACGCACGGGGATATCCAGCGAACGGAACAGTTCCACGCTGTAACTCCACATTTTGTGGAACCAATCCATGCTTTCTTCAGGACGGCAGATGACGATCATCTCCTGCTTTTCAAACTGATGAATACGGTAGATGCCGCGTTCTTCAATGCCGTGTGCACCTTTCTCTTTGCGGAAGCAGGGGGAATAGCTCGTCAAAGTGAGCGGCAACGTTTCTTCGGGAGTGATGGTATCGATAAACTTGCCGATCATCGAGTGCTCGCTCGTGCCGATGAGGTAGAGGTCTTCACCCTCGATCTTATACATCATCGCATCCATTTCTTCAAAGCTCATAACACCCGACACCACGTTGCTGCGGATCATAAACGGCGGGATGCAGTAGGTGAAGCCTTTGTCGATCATAAAATCGCGAGCGTAGGACAGCACCGCGCTGTGCAAGCGGGCGATATCGCCCATCAAATAGTAGAAGCCTTCGCCTGCCACGCGGCCGGCCGCCTCTTTGTCGATACCGTTGAAGTGCGCCATAATGTCGGTGTGGTAGGGGATCTCGAAATCCGGCACCGTCTTTTCGCCGAACTGTTCCACTTCCACGTTTTCTTCATCGTCCTTGCCGAGCGGCACCGAGGGGTCGATGATGTTCGGGATCTTCATCAGCGAGGTGGTGAGTTTTTCCTCCAACACCGTTTCCTGTGCTTCGAGCGCTTTGAGTTCTTCCGCCTGCGCGTTCACAAGGCGCTTTTTCTCCTCGGCCTCATCCCGCTTGCCCTGCGCCATCAAGGCACCGATCTCCTTGCTGACACGGTTGCGGTTGGCGCGCAGTTCGTTGGCACGTGTGTTGGTCGCGCGCTTTTCATCATATAACGCGCACACTTCGTCCACCAGCGGCAACTTGGCTTCTTTGAACTTTTTGCGGATGTTTTCCTTGACCAGTTCGGGATTTTCCCGTACAAATTTGATGTCCAACATAAGGGTAAACGCCGTCCTTTCGCGATGCGAGTATATATATACAGAATGCAGTATAGCGCATTTTTTTGAAAAAGTCAAATAGAAAAATCGATCGACTTGCACAAATATCACAAAAAAATCCAAATCACGGCAGAAATACCGCATATTCCCGCAGATTTTAAATATTTCCACTGAAAATCGCGTTTTCGCCCTTTACAATCGCGTGTGTTTGTGCTATTATACACAGTGGTGTATTTCGTAACGAGTGCACCCGAGAGTTGTATTACTTTATCCTTAAAGGAGGACATACCAAAATGGCAAGAAAATTCAAGTCCATGGACGGTAACACCGCTGCGGCGCACGTATCCTATGCGTTTACCGAAGTGGCCGGTATCTACCCGATCACCCCGTCCAGCCCGATGGCAGACTACGTTGACCAGTGGTCGGCAAGCGGTCTGAAGAACATCTTCGGTACCACCGTGAAGGTGGCGGAGATGCAGTCGGAAGCCGGTGCTTCCGGTACGGTGCACGGCTCGCTCGCGGCCGGTGCGATGACCACCACCTACACCGCATCGCAGGGTCTGCTTCTGATGATCCCGAACATGTATAAGATCGCGGGCGAATTGCTGCCTTGCGTGTTCCACGTGTCGGCTCGTTGCGTGGCGTCCCATGCGCTGAACATTTTCGGCGATCATTCCGACGTGTACGCCTGCCGTCAGACCGGTTTCGCCATGATGGCGGAAACCAATACGCAGGAAGTGATGGACCTCGGCGCCGTGGCGCACCTCGCGTCCATCGAAAGCCGCGTGCCGTTTTTGAACTTCTTTGACGGTTTCCGTACCTCTCACGAGATCCAGAAGATCCAAGTTTGGGATTTCGAAGATCTGAAAGAGATGTGCAATATGGACGCTGTGGAAGCGTTCCGCAAGCGTGCACTTAACCCCGAGCATCCCGTGATGCGCGGTTCGCACGAAAACGACGATATCTTCTTCCAACATCGTGAAGCGTGCAACGAGTATTACAATGCCGTGCCCGCCATCGTGGAGAAGTATATGGCGAAGGTGAACGAGAAGCTCGGCACCGATTATCAGCTGTTCAACTACTACGGCGCTCCCGATGCCGACCGCGTGATCGTGGCTATGGGTTCGGTGTGCGACGTGATCGAAGAAGTCATTGACTACCTCACCGCGGCAGGCGAAAAGGTCGGCTTGGTGAAGGTGCGTTTGTACCGTCCGTTCTCGGCAGAGCATCTGCTCGCGGCGATTCCCGCCAGCGTGAAGACCCTCTCCGTGCTGGATCGTACCAAGGAACCCGGTTCGCTGGGTGAGCCGCTGTATATGGACGTCGTCACCGCGCTGGCCGCGAAGGGCCGCACCGGTGTCCGTGTGATGGGCGGCCGTTACGGCTTGGGTTCGAAGGACACCACTCCCGCCAGCATCTTTGCCGTGTATGAGGAAGCGGCGAAGGCTGAGCCGAAGATGCAGTTCACCATCGGCATCGTGGATGACGTGACCAACCTCTCGCTCGAAGAGAAGCCCGCGCCCAACACGGCGGCGGCCGGCACCATCGAGTGCAAGTTCTGGGGTCTGGGCGGCGACGGTACCGTCGGTGCAAACAAGAACTCCATCAAGATCATCGGTGACCACACCGACAAATACGTGCAGGCGTACTTCCAGTACGACTCCAAGAAGACCGGCGGTATCACCATTTCGCACCTGCGTTTTGGCGACAAGCCGATCAAGAGCCCCTACTACATCAACAAGGCGGACTTCGTGGCCTGCCACAACCCGTCCTACGTGACCAAGGGCTTCAAGATGGTCAACGACGTGAAACCCGGCGGCGTGTATCTCATCAACTGCCAGTGGACTCCCGAAGAGTTGAACCATCATATGTCGGCTGAGGCAAAGCGTTACATTGCGGCGAACAACGTGCAGTTGTACACCGTGAACGCGATCGACCTCGCGGCGAAACTCGGTATGGGCAAGCGTACCAACACCATCCTGCAGGCGGCGTTCTTCGCGCTGTCCGGTGTTCTGCCGATCGAAGAAGCGGTTGGCTATATGAAGGATGCGGCCACCAAGTCCTACTCCAAGAAGGGTGCGGACGTTGTGGCGGCAAACCATAACGCGATCGACGCGGGCGTGTCCGCGTTCGTGAAGGTCGAAGTGCCTGCCGATTGGGCAAACGCGACCGACGACACCACTCCCGTGAAGGAAGTCGGCCGTGCCGCGACGGTGGAAATGGTGGATACCATCATGAAGCCCGTGGGCCGTATGGACGGTTATTCCCTGCCGGTGTCGGCGTTCTCCAAGCACTCCGACGGTACCTTTGAACTGGGTGCTTCCGCGTATGAGAAGCGCGGCGTGGCTGTGATGGTTCCCGAATGGGATCCCACCACTTGTGCGAAGTGCAACCGCTGTTCCTTCGTCTGCCCGCACGCTACCATTCGTCCGTTCGCACTGAACGAAGAAGAGAAGGCGGCGGCTCCCGCGAACACCCTGTACGCTCCGAAGCCGGTCGTGAAGACCGACTATGCCTACTCCCTCGCCATCTCCCCGATGGATTGTATGGGTTGCGGCGTTTGCGTGGGCGTCTGCCCGACCAACTCCTTGAAGATGGTCGCACGTGAGTCGATGGAAGATCAGCAGCCGGTGTTTGATTATATGGTTGCCAACGTGACCGAGAAGGAAGAGACCCTCGGCACGTCCGTCATTGCCAGCCAGTATAAGAAGCCCTTGCTCGAGTTCTCCGGCTCCTGCGCGGGTTGTGCGGAAACTTCCTATGCTCGCTTGATCACTCAGTTGTTCGGTGATCGTATGTATATCTCCAACGCTACGGGTTGTTCCTCCATCTGGGGCGGCCCTGCGGCAACCTCGCCGTACACCGTGAACGCGGAAGGCCACGGCCCCGCTTGGGCGAACTCCTTGTTCGAGGATAACGCTGAGCACGGCTACGGTATGTACCTCGGCCAGAAGGCGATCCGTGAACAGCTCATCGAGCAGGTCAAGGGCGTGACGGTTGCCGATTGCGCGTCTGCCGAACTGAAGGCGGCTGCTCAGGCGTATCTCGACACGGTGGACAACGGTGAAGAGAACGCGAAGGCGACCAAGGCGCTGGTGGCGGAACTCGAAAAGGTGAGCGACTGTGAGACCTGCGGTGCGATCCTCCGCAATAAGGAATACCTGTCCAAGAAGTCCGTTTGGATCTTCGGCGGCGACGGTTGGGCTTACGATATCGGTTTCGGCGGCTTGGATCACGTGCTCGCTTCGGGTGAAGACGTGAACATTATGGTGTTCGATACCGAAGTCTACTCCAACACCGGCGGTCAGGCTTCCAAGGCTTCGCAGATCGGTCAGGTGGCGCAGTTTGCCGCTGCCGGTAAGGCGATCGCAAAGAAGAGCCTCGCGGAGATCGCGATGTCCTACGGCTACATCTATGTGGCTCAGATCGCGATGGGTGCGGATATGAACCAGACCATCAAGGCGATTGCCGAAGCGGAAGCCTATCCGGGCCCCTCGCTCATCATCGGCTACGCTCCTTGCGAGATGCACGCCATCAAGGGCGGCATGGCGAACTGCCAGGCCGAAATGAAGAAGGCTGTGGATTGCGGTTACTGGCATATGTTCCGCTTCAACCCCGCGAACAAAGCGGAAGGCAAGAACCCCTTCACCATGGACAGCAAGGCTCCGACCGCGAGCTATCGCGACTTCATCATGAACGAGGCGCGTTACTCCGGCTTGACCCGCAAGTTCCCCGAGCGTGCGGATGCGCTGTTCCAGAAGGCGGAAGAGACCGCTATCGCGCGTTACGAGCATCTGGTGCGTCTGGGCGACCTGTACAGCCAGAAGTAAGGCGTAGTTCCCGATAATAACGGCACCGCCGTCAAGCGTTTGCTTGGCGGCGGTGCTTTTTGTTTTCCTGTTTTATCGGGATTGACAACCCCTCCGAGTCGCCTTGCGGTGACCCACCTCCCCTTACACAGGGGAGGCGGAGGGGGGCCACACTGTATCAAAAAACCCTCTTGACAAAGTTCGACTACGGGTGTAGAATGTATGTGTGACTACGGGTGTAGTCACAAAGACGGGGAACAAGCGGAAATAAAGAAGGGGAGAAAGAGCAAAGGGGGTGAGGACGTCGGTTAGGCGAAAAAACGGTGAAAAATGCAAACAAATTGTTAAAACGCCGAAAAAAGTGAAATTTTTTTCGATTTTTTTGCCGTTTTGCCTTGAAAAATTTCTTACAATTGTGTATTATATAGATAATGGCTAAAAAGGCGAAGATGCCGTCCCAGAGGGGAAGGGCCATGGAGAGAGGGTACTTGCACTGCGTACATACGGCGGAGAGACGGTCGTACCGACCGATGCCGCCCGTCGCCTGCGAGTGACCGTCCGACTCTATATAAAAGTGAGGAGAATCGCTATGTCTAACCGCTTGTTTCAGGGTGTTGTTCATCAGATGTGGGAGGCCGCGGGCCGCAATATCGGCGTTATTGACGAAACGATGACTGTCGTTGCTTGCAGTGATCTTGCCCGTGTGGGTGAGGCTGTTACCGCTGTTACGGCAGAGGCGTTTACAACGTCGGATGCATTTGCCGTGGACGGTTGCACCTACAAAGCGTTCGGGTCCCGTCCGCACTGCGAATACGTGCTGTTTGTGGAGGGGGATGACGACGAAGCTGCGCGGTATGCCGCATTGCTTGCCGTGTCGCTCCAGAACATTAAGCAGTATTATGATGAGAAGTACGATCGCAGCAACTTTGTGAAAAACGTGATTCTCGATAACATCCTGCCCGGTGACATTTATTTGAAAGCGCGTGAACTGCGGTTTAACAGCGATGTCAGCCGTGCGGTGTTGTTGATCCGTATCACCAATACGACGGATATTTCGGCGTTTGACGTGATTCAGAACCTGTTCCCCGACAAGACGAAGGATTTCGTTGTGAACATCAACGAAACGGATATCGCGCTGATCAAAGAGATCCGCACCGGTATCGACAACCGCGATCTGGAAAAGCTGGCGCGTTCGATCGTGGATACGCTCAGCAGTGAGTTTTACACCCATTCCCACATCGGTATCGGTACCGTGGTGGAAGGGATCAAGGATCTGGCGCACTCCTTTAAGGAAGCGCAGGTGGCGCTTGAAGTCGGTAAAGTGTTCGATACCGAAAAGACGATCGTCAGCTATGACAATCTGGGTATCGCCCGCTTGATCTATCAGTTGCCCACCACCTTGTGCGAGATGTTTATGCGTGAGGTGTTTAAGCGCGGCTCGGTCGCCTCGCTCGATCAGGAAACGCTGTTCACCATTCAGCGCTTCTTTGAGAACAACTTGAACGTGTCCGAAACGTCGCGCAAATTGTTTGTGCACCGCAACACGCTGGTGTATCGTTTGGAGAAGATCAAGCGTCTGACCGGTTTAGATCTGCGTGAGTTTGACGATGCCATTGTGTTTAAGGTGGCGTTGATGGTCAAGAAATACTTGACCGCCAATCCCGTGAAATACTAAAAAAGCGCGCCGCCCTTCTGTCACTGAACGGCGGCGACCTTTTTGTGGCCGGCCCGAACGGAAGACATTTCCGCTTGTTTCGGCGGCGGGAGTATGCTACTATGAGAATACGTTTTCTGCTCATCGACAGAAAACGACGGTTATTTTTGGAAAGGAAGGGTATCCTTTGATTGAGTTCCGCGGAGTTCACAAAACTTACGGCAGCGGTATCAAAGCGCTGCGTGATGTGAACATACACATTGATAAAGGCGAATTTGTGTTCATCGTCGGTGCTTCGGGCGCGGGCAAAAGTACTTTTTTGAAGCTGATCATGCGGGAAGAAGTGGCGAACGCGGGCGAAGTGATTGTCAACGGCTACGACTTGAACCGTATGAAGCGTCGCCGTGTGCCGTTTTATCGCCGCACGATGGGTATCGTGTTTCAGGATTTTCGCCTGATCCCCAAAATGAACGTGTTTGACAACGTGGCGTTTGCTATGCGGGTGACGGGGGCGCCCCGTCGGGAAATTCGCCGCCGCGTACCGTACGTGTTGCAACTGGTCGGTCTGCAGGATAAGATGCGTAGTTTCCCCTCCGAACTGTCGGGCGGTGAACAGCAACGGGTGAGTTTGGCGCGTGCGCTTGCAAACAACCCCGCCATGATCATTGCCGATGAGCCGACCGGTAACGTGGACCCCGAAATGTCGCACGAGATCGTGCAGTTGCTGTCCGAGATCAATGCGCTGGGTACCACGGTGCTGATGGTCACGCACGAACATAATCTGGTGAGCGAATTTCATCACCGTGTAATCACCATTAAGGACGGCACGGTGGTTTCGGATACGCTGAACGGAGGTGAGGCGCTGTGAGATGGAGCAGTTTTCAATACCTGTTGCGTGAAGGGTTCCGCAACTTGTGGCAGAACCGTTTTATGGCGGCGGCATCCATCGGCGTGTTGATCTCCTGCTTGCTTTTGACGGGCGGTGCGTATCTCACGTTCGTGAACATCGACCATATCTTTAATTGGGTGTATGAGCAAAACGTGGTGGTCGCATTCGTGGAGGATGAGGTGTCCGATGAAGATACCGCGGCACTGAAAGGGAAACTGGAGAACATCCACAACGTGCTGGGTGTGGAATTCCTCTCGCGGGAAGATACGCTCGATCGCTTGCAAGATTCTCTGCCCGAGTCGCTGTTCCAAAGCCTGCAAGGGGAAAACAACCCGTTGCAGCACAGTTACATCATCACCTTTGACGATCTCGCGCAGTTTGAAAGCACGTTACAGCAGGTAGAAGCACTGGATGAGATCGAATCGGTGAGTTACAGCGGTGATCTTGCCGCCATCTTAACGCGTCTTCGTCAGGTGATCCTCACCATCGGCGGATGGATCATAGCGGTGCTGTTGTTGGTGTCGTTGTTTATTATCTCCAACACCATCAAACTGACGGTGTACAGCCGCCGTTTGGAGATCTACATTATGAAATCGGTGGGCGCCACCGATGCCTTTATCCGCTTCCCCTTTGCGGTGGAAGGTATGGTGATGGGTCTGCTTTCGGGCGGTATCGCCTATGGCGTGATGTATTACGTGTACAATAAACTGTCGGAGAACTTCACTTTTGGTCCGATGCTGGGTCTGGTGGATTTCTCCCACGTGTGGCTCGTCTTGCTGGTGGGCTTCCTTGCGGCAGGCTTCCTTACGGGCGTGCTGGGCAGTGTGATCTCGATGAGTCGTTACCTGAAGACCGAGGGTAGCGAACAGTTGTAAGAAAGGTAGGTTACTATGCAACGAACAAGGTGTGCGTTACGCATCATATCCCTTGTTATGGTGCTGGTGCTGGCTGTCGGCGGATTGATGGCGGTGTCGCCCATGCCTACGGAGGCGGCAACGGTCAAAGAACTGCAGGATAAGCTGGCGAAATTGGAAAAAGAAGAAAAGGCGTTGAAAGAGAAACTCGCGGCGAGCAAAGGCGACGTGGCCAAACAGCAGCAATACGCCGACTCGATCAAAGAAAAGATCCGCAACAGCGAAGCACAGATCGAATTGCTTCGCCAACAGATCCAACTGCTGACGGATCAGATGGATGAAAAGGCGGCCCAGATCAACGCACGTGAAGCCGAGATCTCAGCGGCACAAAAGGGAATCGAAGATCAGTTGGCGCTGTTCGGCGAGCGGTTGCGGGTGATCGCGCAATCGGGGAATTTGAGCGCCTTGCAGATGTTGTTTGACACCGAGAATTACGTGGAGTATCTGCTGAAGGAATCGGTGGTGGAACGCATTGCGGCAAACGACCAACGTATGATCGATGAGCTGAATGCCGAGATCGAGCGGTTGAACCAAGAGAAAGCCGCGCTGAACGAAGAAAAATCCTTGCTGGAAGAAGAACGCCGCGGCGTGGAAGATCTGAAAGCGGTCGCGGATGCGAAGAAAAAGGAACTGGACGATCTGTATGCCGAAAGTAACCGCGTGCTGGCGGAATTGCAAAAATCGGTGGATGCCGTGAATGCGGCGCTCAAGCAGAAGCAACGCGAAGAAGAGGCACTGGATAAAGAGATCAAGAAATTGTTGGCGGCGACCAATTCCACGGGCAAGTATTCCGGCGGTACGATGCACTGGCCGGTGCCGACGGTGCGTAACATTTCTTCCTATTACGGATATCGTTGGGGAAGTTTGCACCGCGGTATTGATATCGCCAACGGTTCGATTCCGATCTACGGGCAAAATATTGTCGCGGCGGCAGACGGCACGGTGATCTTTGCGAATACCTCCGGCTGGGGCGGCGGCTACGGCTTGTATGTGATGGTGGATCACGGCCGCGACAGCAGCGGTCGCCAGATCGTGACCCTGTATGCTCATATGTCTGCCGTTTCGGTGCGTGTGGGGCAGAAGGTGACGGGCGGCGCCACAGTCATCGGCCGTGCAGGTTCGTCGGGTAACGTTACCGGCCCGCACCTGCATTTCGAGGTACGTGTGAACGGCTCGGCGGTGGACCCGCTGGCACACGGGTATTTGAAGGCATCATAAGAGAAACGGGTGTTGTGTATGCGTAAACGGTTGTCGTGGGGCGCGGCACTGTCGCTGATGATCATTGTGGTCGCGGTGACGGTGTGTGTCACTATGCTTATTGCGATGCGGCGTTTTAACACACAGGTGAATGAGTTGAACAACCGCCAAGCGATGTATAACTATATTGCAGACGTGGATAATGCCGTGCGGCAGAATTATTACGGCACCATTGATGAAGAGGTGCTGCGCCGTTCTTTGGCACAAGGACAGGTGAAAGGTATCGGAGATAAATACGCTCGTTACCTCACCACCGAAGAGTACAACGCGCAAGCGGTGGCGCTGTCGGGTCAGTCCACCGGTTTCGGTATTGCCGTGGTGCAAAATGACAGCGGACAGGTGGTGCTCAGCGAAGTGCAACCGGGGTCTACCGCTTACAGCGCCGGTTTGCAAAAAGGTGACGTTGTGATGGCGCTGAACAAGACCGCTTTGGGCGAGGAACCGCTGAAAACGGTGGAGGATGCGCTGGAATCCGCGGCTTCGGTGATCTTGACCATACGGCGCGCCGACAAGGAAACGGCGTTTGAACTGTCGTCTGCGGCGTATGCCCGCGAATGCGTGGAAAGCGAACTGAACGGCACGGTGGGATATTTGCGTATTAAGAGCATCACCGACGTGACACCCGATCAAGTGCTGTCGGCCTACACTTCTCTGAAAGAGCAGGGGGCCGCCACACTGGTGTTGGATCTGCGTAACGTCAACGGTGGGGCGACCGAAGCAACGAAGAACATACTCTCCTTGTTGTTGCCGCACGGACTGTACGGCTATTATGTGGATAAGGACGGCACTGCCGAATTGCGTGCCGAAAACACGGCGCAGTTGGATATTCCCACGGCGGTGTTGGTGAACAAGACCACTGCGGGCGAGGCGGAACTGATCGCCGCGACCTTACGGCAGGCGGGCAACGCCGTGTTGGTGGGTGACGTCACGGCAGGCCGTTCGATGGTGCAGGAAAGCTTTGCGTTGGCATCGGATAACTCAGCACTGTATTTGACGGTGGGTGAGTTCTTGCTGTTGGATAAGCGCGGCTGGGAAGGCGTTGGACTGACCCCCGACGTGGTCGCTTCGCTGACAGAGGAACAGGAAACCGCGTTGGAATTGCTGCCGAAAGAGGCGGACGTGCAATACCGTGCGGCGCTGGCAAAACTCTCGATGATGAGTGAGCAAGGCGGCACCACCACGACCACCACGACGGCCACCACTACCGCAACCTCAGCGGACGTTACCACCGACGTTACGACCGAAACGACCCTCGCAGAATAATGTGAAATAACGACCCGAAACGGATACATCCGTTTCGGGTCGTTTGATATATTTTAAGTTTATTGCGGTATTCCTGTCAAACTTCTTGCAATTTCCCACCGAGTTGGTATATAATGGAGATAATAAATACAGGGAGGCAACGGTTATGGATACAAAAATCAACGATATGTATGAACTGTGGTTGGCACGTGCCAACGAGGATCCCGATCTTGCGGCGGAGTTGCAGGCTATTGCAGGGGATGAAGCGGCGATCTTTGACCGCTTTTATTGCGAATTGGAATTCGGCACGGCAGGTCTGCGCGGTGTCATCGGTGCAGGCGATAACCGTATGAATATTTACACCGTGCGTAAAGCCACGCAAGGTCTTGCCAATTATTTGAAGGCACATTATGCGACGTCGTCGGTGGCGATCGCCTACGATTGCCGCATCAAATCCGAACTGTTTGCCCGTGAAGCAGCGCGCGTGTTGGCGGGTAACGGTGTGAAGGTGTTTTTGTTTGATGAGTTGAATCCCACGCCCGTGCTTTCCTTTGCGGTGCGTGAACTGGCGTGTCAAGCGGGCATTATGGTCACGGCGAGTCACAACCCCGCGAAATACAACGGATATAAATGCTACGGCCCGAACGGCGGTCAGATGACCGACAACGATGCGAACGAAGTGACCGGCTACGTGCGTGCATTGGATATCTTCAACGACGTGACGGTGGCGGATTACGATGCGGCGGTGCAGGACGGCCGTATTGAGATGGTCGGTGCGGCGTTGGTTGAGAAGTTCCTTGACCGTGTGGAAGCACAGCAGGTGAACGCGGGCATTTGCAAGAAGGCACCGCTGTCGGTGATCTATTCGCCGCTCAACGGTACGGGCAACAAGCCCGTGCGTGCCATTCTATCCCGCATCGGGTTGACCGACGTGCAGATCGTGGCAGAACAGGAATTGCCGGACGGCAATTTCCCCACCACCCCGTATCCGAACCCCGAGTTCCGCCAAGCGTTTGAACTGGCGCTCAAAATGGCGGAGGAAACACATCCCGACCTCTTGCTGGCGACCGACCCCGACTGCGACCGTGTGGGTATCGCGGTGAAAGAGGGCGACGGTTATGAACTGTTGACGGGCAACGAAGTCGGTTGCTTGCTGCTGGAATACATCCTCTCTTGCAAGACGGCGCGCGGCGAAATGCCGGTGGCACCGATGGCGGTGAAGACCATCGTGACCTCTGACCTTGCCGCCAACATTGCAAAGAAATACGGTTGCCGCATCGCCGAGGTGCTGACCGGCTTTAAGTATATCGGTGAGCAGATCGACGAGCAGGTGGCGGCGGGCCATCCCGAAAATTATATTCTGGGCTTTGAAGAAAGCTACGGCTACCTTGCCGGTACGCATGTGCGCGATAAGGATGCGGTGGTCGCTTCGATGCTTATCTGCGAAATGGCGGCGTATTACAATGCCGAGGGTCGCTCGCTGCTTGACGTGCTGAACGGGTTGTACGCCGAACACGGCGTGTTCCGCCACAGCCTCTTGAATGCGGAATTTGAGGGTGCCGAGGGTATGCAGACGATGAAGGCGTTGATGGAAGGCCTGCGTGCCAACCGTCCCGATACGCTCGGCGGCCTGAAAGTGGTTGCGTTTGCGGATTACCGCGAGTCGGTCAGTGTGGATCTCGTAAGCGGCGAAAGCACGACTATTGATCTGCCGAAATCCAACGTGCTGTCGTATAAACTTGAGGGGAACAACGGCATTATCATTCGTCCCTCCGGCACCGAGCCGAAAGTGAAGGCGTACATCACCGCGACCGGCGCCGACATGGCGGCCGCGGACACGATGACCGCAACACTGAAAGAAGCCGCGGCAGAGATGCTGAAAGCGTAAGTGAGAAATACATAAAAACGGGCAGGCGAAATTCGCCTGCCCGTTTTTTTAAATGGGACATACGGTGCGGCAGATTGCCGCCCTTTACGTCGCGTGCGGGGTTGTTTTTAGCCCTTACGCCACACCATCTTATTGATGATACCGGTATAGCTTTGAATGATCTTGACCACCTTGGTCGCTACGTTGTTGTCCGCATAAGCGGGGACGTCACTGCCGTCGTCGCCGTTTTGGTGCATACTGACCGCGAGATCCACCGCCTGCAACACCTGTTCCGCCGAAATGGAACCCACGGTGAACACGCCGCGCTCCATAGCCTCGGGGCGTTCGGTAGAGGTGCGGATGGACACGGCGGGGAACTTGAAGTACGCGCCTTCCTCCGGCACGGTGCCGCTGTCCGACACCACGCAGAATGCGTTCTGCTGCAATTTGTTGTAATCGAAGAAGCCGAGCGGCTGGTGCTGAATAACGCGCTTGTCAAACACAAAACCGCGCTGTTCGATGAACTTCTTGCTGCGGGGATGGCAGGAATACAGGATCGGCATATCGTACGTTTCCGCCATGGTGTTGACCGCGTTCATCAGCGAGAAGAAGTTTTGCTCGATATCGATGTTTTCCTCACGGTGAGCGGAGAGGAGAATGTAACGCCCTGCTTCGAGGCCGAGGTCTTGAAGCACGGTGCTTTGATTGATGTTCGGCAAACATTCGTCCAGCACTTCCGCCATCGGCGAGCCGACCACGTGGGTGTATTCGGGGCGCACACCGCTGTCCAAAATGTATTTGCGTGCATTTTCGGAATAGCAGAGGTTGACGTCGCTCGTCACGTCCACGATACGGCGAATGACTTCTTCGGGCAGGTTTTCGTCCTTGCAACGGTTGCCCGCTTCCATATGGAATACCGGAATCTTCAAACGTTTTGCCGCAATGACCGACAGGCAGGAGTTGGTGTCGCCCAGCACGATGAGCGCATCGGGGCGGAGTTCGGCCATCAGTTCATAGGATTTCGCGATCACGTTGCCCATTGTCTGGCCGATGTTTTCGCCCACCACGCCGAGATAGTGGTCGGGTGCACGCAGGCCCAGATCCTTGAAGAACACCTCGTTCAAGGTGTAATCGTAGTTCTGACCCGTATGCACCAAAATGTGGTCGAAATACCGATCGCACTTTTTGATGATGGCGGACATTTTGATGATCTCGGGACGCGTGCCTACGATGGTCATCAGTCGCAGTTTTTTCGTAGCCATTGTCATATTCTCCTTACAGATCGTAATGCGGATACATCGATTTGTGGTCGCGCATCCAGTCGCCCAGTTCTTTTACCATGGTTTCATAATCGGGGATCACGTAATCAAACCCGTCAAACCGCGTGCGTACCAAGGATTTGTCCGCCACAAAGCGTTCCAGCGGTTGAATCTCAATGGGTTCACGGCGAATGTGGGAATTGAACAAGCACAAGAGATCGTATTTGTTGATGGAGGAGGCGGGTACCGCGTTGTATAACCCGTGTGCACGGGCGCGGGCGGCCGCTTCCATCGTCTTTGCCAATTGCAGGGTGGTCTGGCCCGTCCAGATAGCGCCCGTAAAGCCGTTCACGGGACCTTCCTGCTTCATAAACCAGTTGAGCAGACCGATGCCGCCTTCGTTGATATCGGGGCCGATGATGGAGTTGCGAAGGGTGATGTTTTTGTCGTCCTCCAACTCGCCGATGGCTTTGGATCTGTCGTAAAACAGCGCGCCGTCCGGCACGGAATCTTCGGTGTATCCGCCCGTTTTGCCCGAAAACACACAGTCGGTACTCATATGAATGATCTGCGTGGGGGTCTCACGGGTGATGTGCGCCAAGAAGTGCGGCAGATACCCGTTGAGCAACACCGCCATCGGATGATTGTTTTCCGCAAACTGGTTGAGCAGACCGATGCAGTTGATGACCGCATCATACTCGCCTTTCAGCACCATCGTTTGCACTTCGTCAAACTTGGTCGCATCGCCGACGATGGTGGTGACGTAGCGGGACGGTTCCATGGCAAAGCCGGTGACATCGTGGCCTTGCTCTTTCAGATACAGCGAGATCATATGGCCCGCCATACCGTTACAGCCCATAACAAGGAATTTCATAGCGTTCCCTCCGTTTGATACATCTCTTTTCATTATATAACCTCTTGCCCGAAAAGGCAAGGGGCTTTTTATATTCCGAACAAGCGCCGCGCATTGTCGGCGGTCTGTTCGAGCAGGGTGTCGGTATCTATGCCGCGTGCGGCGGCGATCACCGCCGCGGTGTGCGCGATCATACGCGAATCGCACCGATGCCCGCGACAGGGGACGGGTGCCATATACGGGGCATCCGTTTCGAGCAACAGGCGGTCGAGCGGCACGGCCGCGGCCACCGCCAACGGTTTTTTGGCGTTCTTGAAGGTCGCCGCACCGCCGAGCCCGATGTACATACCGAGTCTTACCACCTCTTGCATCATTTCCACGCTGCCCGAAAAGCAGTGGAGAACGCCTTGCGGGCGGTAAGTTTTAAGCAGCGTCAGCGTATCCTCGTGAGCATCGCGGTCGTGCACGATGACGGGAAGCGACAGGCGCGCGGCCAGTTGCAACTGCGCTTCAAAGCAGGTGCGTTGCGCTTCGCGCGGGGGGTTGTCCTCCCAGTGGTAGTCCAGCCCGATCTCGCCCACGGCAACCGCGCGCGGGTGCGCCGCCAGTTGTTCCAACAGGGGGATCGATTCCGCCGTGTAGGTATTCGCCGCTTCGGGGTGGATACCCACGGCGGCGTACATATACGGATACCGCTCTGCCAGTAACAGCGAGCGGCGGGCGGAATCCGCATCGGACGCGGCGTTGATCACCCCGCACACCCCGCCTGCAGGCAGGGCGGCGAGCAATGTGTCGCGGTCGGGGTCGAACGCCGTGTCGTCGTAGTGGGCGTGGGAATCGAAAATCGCGGCCGCCATATCAGCGCAATTTGCTGCCGATGGGCATACCGTCCACAAACAGCACGCGTGCCGCATCTTCGCCGTTTTCGTCCAGCGTATCGGCGGCGAGGATCATGCCCGCCGATTCCACGCCGCACAGCACGGCGGGTTTTAAGTTCGCGACCACCACCACGCGGCGGCCTTTCAGGTCGTCGGGGGTGTACCACTTGGCAATGCCCGAACAGACGGTGCGGGGGGTGCCACTGCCGTCGTTCAGGGTGAGTTTCAACAGTTTCTTCGCCTTCTTTACCGGCTCGCAATCCACCACTTCCGCCACGCGCAGGTCGATCTTGCCGAAATCGTCAAACGCGATTGCGGGCAGAATGGGGGCGAATGCGGGGGCATCCGGCTCTTTCGCGGCGGCCGCGGCTTTCATCTTGGCCTGCAGTTCCGCTTCCAGTTCTGCCAACACCTTTTCGGCATCCAAGCGCTGGAACAGCGGTTTTGCTTCGCCCACCGTGAAGGTGTCGGTAGTGCCGAAGGTGAGAGTGTCGTAGGTCATCGTATCACGCGACACCTGCAATTGATCGAAGATCGCTTCGGCAGTCGCGGGCATAAACGGCGCCATCAAGATGGCAAGCACGCGAATGCTTTCGAGCAGGTTGTAGAGCACCGCCGCAAGGCGCGGGCGGTCCTCTTCGTTTTTCGCGAGAACCCACGGGGCGGTTTCGTCAATATACTTGTTGCAACGGCGTGCGAGGTTCATCAGCACGTCCGCCGCATCCGCGTTGTGATAGCAATCCATACGGGCGGCGAAATCCCGCGCGGTATCCGCCACCGCGGCGTGCAGTTCTTCGTCCAGCGGCTCCACAGCCGTGGGACGTGCCACCGTGCCGCCGAAATACTTGTTGGTCATCGCGATCGAGCGGTTGACCAAGTTACCCAGCGTGTTCGCAAGGTCGGTATTGAACTTTGCAATAAAGGATTCGTAAGTGATGGTGCCATCCTGTGCGAACGGGATCTCCGAAAGGAGGTAATACCGCACCGCGTCGGTGCCGAACCGTTCGGCCAGTTCGTCGGCATAGACCACGTTACCTTTGGATTTGCTCATCTTATCTTCGCCGAAGAGCAACCACGGGTGGCCGAGCACCTGTTTCGGCAACGGCTCGCCCAGCGCCATCAGAATGATGGGCCAATAAATGGTGTGGAAGCGCACGATGTCTTTACCGATAACGTGCAGATCGGCGGGCCAGAAACGGTCATAGAGTTCGCCGCAACCGTCGGGATGGTATCCCACACCGGTGATGTAGTTGGACAGTGCATCCAGCCACACATAGGTGACGTGGCGCGGGTCAAACTCCACGGGGATACCCCAAGTGAAGGAGGAACGGGACACGCACAGGTCCGCCAGACCGGGTTTTAAGAAGTTGTTGATCATTTCGTGCTTGCGGGATTCGGGTTGGAAGAAATCGGGGTTCTCCTCGTAATACTGCAGCAAGCGGTCCTGATACTTCGACAGGCGCAGGAAATACGCCTCCTCTTTTGCATCGGTCACGGGGCGGCCGCAGTCGGGGCAACACCCGTCTTTGAGTTGCGAGGCGGTGAAAAAGGATTCGCACGGCACGCAGTATTTGCCCTCGTACTCGCTCTTATAGATATCGCCTTGGTCGTACAATTTCTTGAAGATGGCTTGGATTGCCTTTACGTGATCGTCATCGGTGGTGCGGATGAAACGGTCGTACGTCACGTTCAGCGAATCCCACACCGCTTTGATCTGCGCGGACATACCGTCCACGTATTCCTGCGGGGAAAGGCCCTGCTCACGAGCGGCGTCTTCGATCTTTTGGCCGTGTTCGTCCGAACCGGTCAGAAAATGTACGTCGTAGCCGCACAAGCGCTTGTAGCGCGCGATGGCATCCGCCAGCACGATGTCGTAGCAGTTGCCGCAGTGCGGTTTGTAGGATGCATAGGCGATAGCGGTGGTCAAATAAAATTTGGGTTTTTGAATATCCACGAATAAGTCTCCTAACTCTAAAACGTTCTTTTTGTATTGTAACAGATTTTGTAAAAATTACAAGTACCAGTTTTGTTCGGCAAAGGGATCACTTTGCCGCGGGAAGTTTATCGATCTTCATAACGGCGTATTGCAGGATGAGGCGTGCATCGGTGGAGTTCACCGCGCCGTTGCCGTCCACATCGGCACAGGCCAAGTCCAAGCCCTCCGCACGAATCTTTTGCACCGCATATTGCAGTGTCAAACGGGCGTCGGTGGAGTTCACGACAGTATCGCCGTTCACGTCGCCGAGCAGGGCGGGGGAGGGCGGCAACGGTTCCAAGGCCGCGATCGCGTTTTTAAGCGCCGCCGTTGCATCGGTCACGGCGAGCGGGGTGGCGAGAGGCGCCGCACTGTAGGTCGTATGCGCTTTTTCTAACATGATCTCCAGCCACGTTGCCGATTCGATGGTGTAGAGATCGGGGTCGATCATCTCGGCTTCCCGAATGGCCGCTAACAAGTCGTCAAACGAAGCGAGAACACCGGTCGCCGCGGCGTTGACGGCGGCATCCGTCACCGTCGGCGCGGTCAAGCCGAAGGAGAACCCATCGAAGAACAGGGTGCCCGTATCCTCGGCGACGCCGTGGAAGGTGACGCCGCTCACCGCATTCAGCAGGGCGGCGGGATTCTTTTGAACAACGCCCTTGAGTGTCAGTTGATCCAGTGCGAAGGTGTACACGTGAAACGCCGTGCCGCCTGCCGTGAGTGTCACCGTGTTGCCGCCGTCAACCGGCGGGACGTCGTAGGTCTTGCCGCCGCTCGTTAACGTCATCGAGAGTTCTACGGCAGTGGCGGAGGGGTTGAGCAGTTTGACCGACAGCGTTTTGTATTTGCCCCATTTCTGCGCGGTCTGCGGATAGGTGAGAATGAGAGATACGAGGAAATTGCGGTCAAACTCCACCCGCAGAGAGGCGATACCTTCTGCCTTGATGACGGTGTCGTAGGAGTAATCGCCGCTTTCCACGGCAAAGGAGGGGCGGTATCCGTATTTGTAGTCGGCCGTGTTGGTTTCATCGTATACCCATACGTCGCGGTCGGCGTACATCCAATCCTGCGCCGTGAAGCGGGTGCTGCTTTTGTCTTGGTTCGAAACCGTGTCGTTCGGTTTTGCGGTGCGGAAGGGGGAGGCGGGAATGCCGTCCGCGTTCGCAAGGTTTGCCGCCTGTGCGAAGTCGTCAAACGCATACGTCACGTGCTGCGGTTCGGCCACGTAGCGGTTCCACACCTTCACCGTGTCGGCATCCACGATCGCCGCTTCGGCGTTGACGTAGACACCGTCGCTCCCCGCGACGGTGAAACCGTGCAGGTCGGCGGTGCCGTCGAGCGTTTTGAGCCCGTCACCCACACGATCAAAGGTGACGTATACGGCGCCGTCTTTCACTTCCTTCGATGCGTATACGGGTGCGGTGTATTCCCCCTCGCCGCCGTATACCATATTGAGTGCCGCCAGCGCGTAGCGTTTGCCCGCCGGTGTCTTGATACGCGGGTGGATCGGGTCGGAGGTGTTGGTGCCGAGCATATGCTCGAGCGGCAGGTCATACAGCGGGAGCATGGCGGTGGTGGCCGCATCGCACACCGCCCAGCCGCGCTCCATATTTTCGGAAAGATAACCGATGGTCGCTTTGCCGATACCGTAGTTATACGGCGAGATCTGTGCAAAGATGAGCGGCATATCCCCGTTGGGATATCCGAACACGTCGCCCCAGCTGTCTTTCAGAGCGACGAGTGCTTCATCATACATATGGGAATAACTGCTGTTGCTTTCGCCTTGGTGCCAGATGGTGCCTGCGATATTCATCCCCTCGAGCGGTGCGATCTTCGCGTTGTACCACGTGGTCATAATGCCCGCGGTTTCGGGCCACCAGTCGGCATCGTAATATTTACCCAAGGATTTGAGCGCGTTTTTGAGTTCGCCGTTTTGGTCGATCGCCTCGCGGGAAAGCCACGCTTCGATCACGGTGGCGCCCAGTGCGGCGTTGACGATACCCACCGGCACGTCCAACGTTTCTTGCAGTTCTTTTGCAAAGGCATAGGCGATGGAGGACACGTTGGAAAGCGCTGCTTTATCGTTGCCGCGGCACCAATAAGCGCCGCCCACGTCGCGTGACGGCGTAGCGGAGGTGCCGCCGTTTGCCCGCAACGGTTCACAGAACACCCGAACGGCGGTGTTGTCGGCGGCGTTCAAAATGTCGGCGGCGTGCATATCGCGTCCGATCCACAACTCCATATTGGACTGGCCGCACGCGATCCACAACTCGCCTACCAACACGTCCTGTATCGTCCAGTCGTGTTCTCCCGCGGTGACGTGAATGGTATAGGCGGTGTATCCGCCCTGCCGCGGTGCAAACGCCGCTTCCCAACGGCCGTCGGTGTTGATGGTGGTTTGCACCGTTTCAAGCAGGGAGTCGCCCTGATACAGTTCGGCGGTGACGGTGTCGCTCGCATCGCCGTATCCCCACAGGTTCATCGGCTTATTTTGCTGGAACAGCATACCGTCCGAAAACAGGGTGGGCAGTGTGGGGGCACCCGCTATATCCACCAGACGCACGTTGGTTACCGTGAACTGTAAGCGGTCGGTGAAATCGGAGGGCCAGTTGTTCATATAGATCCGCATATAGTTGATGGCGGAAAGATCGAGTTTGCCGCCCGTAGTGCCGAAGGAGGAGAGGGGGATGGCGTATTCATGGGTGCCTTCCTGCCAACGCAGTTGGTTGGTGCCGTAGTTGGCTTCGTTCACGTCGCAACGCCCCGACGAGGTGAGTTCGATCTGGCCACCGGCCAAAATCGGCGGGGTGAAATCTCCCGCGTTGGTGAGGTTTTGGAAGGTGATATCCATCAACAATACCAGCGTTGCGGGGTTGTGCTTGGAGGCGTCGATCGCAGGGAACGTCTTCTCCGCCACGACGGTGGGGGTGGCGGTGCCGTTACCTGTGACGGTGCGGTTTAAGGTAAAGGGGATGTTACCCACGAGATACTCCGTTTCCCACACCGTTTCTCCCGCTTTCACAGCAGGGCGAGAGGTATCCACCACGCACACGTCCGAAAGGCGCACGGTGTAGGTCGCGGTGGGGATGTTTGTAAACTCCATCCACCAGAAATTGAGAATGTCGGTGGAAAAATCCCACGAAGAAAAGCCGGAACCGGTCGAGAAAGGCAACAGGATCTCGTTCCATTCGCCCGACACAAGGTTGCCGCCGTCTACCGTGCGGAGGCTGTAGATGTTCCACGTGAGCGATTTGGTGGGAGTTTGCAGGCTGTCGTAAAAATGGATCGTGTTACTGTGGTTGGAAAAAAGATCGGTGTTGGCGGGGTTTTGGCTGTCTTCAAAATAAAAGCGGAAAGACAGCGCCAAATGTTCCTCCGCAACCGACGAAAGGGAGATGTTTAATCCGTCTTTCCACGCATCGCCGTACTTCTTCCCGTCGGGAATGTAGTTAAACTGTTTCTTTTCGTGGATGGTGTACAGAACGTAGTTGTCCATAGGATCACGCTCCTCTGCCGAAACGGAGAATGTACCGCCGCATGCGGTGACGAACAAGGCCGCACAAAGCAGCACGGCCCATAGGCGCCGCCAAACCATAAAACCGCCTCCCTACAGTTATTTATATATAAAATAACACATTTATTCGGCGTTTGCAACACCCAATCGTGCAATTGCGAAAGGGCCGCAAAATTTTGGTAAAAAAAGACAAAATAAAATTTAAAATTTTTGCATCAAAAGGGTTGCAATTTTGAGAGAAAGTGGGTATAATGTTCCTATGGTGGGGAAAAGTGCATCAGAAACCCATCTTTGTGGAGGAAAGTGGAGGTTTTCCACCTTTTCAACACGTTTTCAACAATGAAAGGAGGGGATACAGTGACGAAAGGGTATTACGGACGGTATCAGCACACGATCGATGCCAAAGGGCGCGTGTTCGTGCCGGTGAAATTCCGCGATAAACTGGGCAGCGGCTTCATTGCGGCGGCCGTGTTGGATCACTGTATCTCCCTGTACTCGTTCGAAGAATGGGACAAGTTGATGGAGGGTATCAACGCCCTGCCCGTTTCCAAAGCGCGCGACTTGCAGCGTGCGCTGTCCTCTAACGCGATCGACGTGGAGGTGGATGCCCAAGGGCGCATCCTGCTGCCGAAACATCTGGTGGCATACGGTTACCTTGAAAAAGAGGTGACGGTCATCGGTGCCGGCAACCACGCCGAAATTTGGAATGCCGCCCGTTTGGCTGAACGGGAGAGTGCCATGACCGACGAGGCGCTGGAAGAAAAGTTTGTGGAACTCGGATTCTGATCGAACCGAAACGTTAAAGGAGGGCGCACCGTGCCGCAGGAAGTTTCGAGCTATCACCGTCCGGTGTTGCTGGACGAAACGTTGACGGCACTCGCCCCTCGACCCGACGGAATATATCTGGACGGCACGGCCGGCGGCGGCGGTCACTCGTTTGCTATTGCCTCCCGTCTTACGACGGGGCGCCTGATCGCGCTGGATCAAGATCCGGATGCCGTTGCGGCGGCCTCGGCTCGCCTTGCGGGGCTTCCCGCCACGGTGGTACGGTCCAACTTTGCACAGATGGATGCCGTGCTGGCATCGCTGGACATCACGGCGGTAGACGGCATCTTGCTGGATATCGGCGTGTCCTCCCACCAGTTGGATACCGCCGAACGCGGGTTTTCCTATCATATGGATGCGCCGCTGGATATGCGAATGAGCCAAAGCGGCACCACCGCCGCCGACTTGGTAAACACCCTGTCGGAAGCGGAACTGATGAAGATATTTTACGATTACGGTGAGGAAAAGTTTTCGCCCCGCATCGCCCGCGCGGTGGTGACGGCACGGCAGACGGCACCCATCCTCACCACCATACAACTGGCGGATATCATCCGCGATGCAGTTCCTGCCGCGGCACGGCGGGACGGACATCCCGCACGGCGGGTGTTCCAAGCACTGCGGATCGCGGTGAACGGCGAACTTGACCGTTTGTCCGAAGCGCTGGATACCGCCTTTGATTGTTTGAAGGACGGCGGCCGCCTTGCGGTCATTACCTTCCATTCGTTGGAGGACCGCATCGTGAAACAGCGGTTCAACCAATGGCGGCAGGGATGCACCTGCCCGCGGGAGTTTCCCGTGTGCGTGTGCGGCAAAACGCCCGCCGCCGCGCCTGTCGGAAAGCCGTGGGAGGCTTCTGCCGCAGAATTACAAGAAAATCCGCGTGCCCGCAGTGCCAAACTGCGGTGTATTGAACGCATACACGCGAAAAACGATTAAAAGAAAGGACGGGATGAAGAATGGCTATGCAAACGCCGGTGCACGGTACCGAAGCTTACGATCTGTCGCTGTTTGAAGAACGTCCCGCCCGTCTTAAGGTGGTAAAACCGAGCAAAAAGGTGCAAAAAGCACAGCGCCGTGCGGCGCGCGTGCAATCCGTTGTGAACGTGGCGGTGGCGTTGTTGGTCACCACGGCGGTGTGTGCGGTGGTGGCGCTGATGATCTTTGACCGCGTGCAGATCACCGAGATCAACGATGAGATCATTCAAAAGCAGGAAACGCTGGATATTTTGGAAAGCGAAACCATTCGTTTGTCCAACGAACTGGCGGCACAGACCTCGGCTGAGCAGGTGGATTCTTATGCCGCCGCCAACGGTATGCAGAAGATCGACAACTATCAGTTGCAGTACATCACGGTGGAAGCAGGCGATAAGTTGGAGGTTACGAACAACGGCGAACGAGGCTTCTTTGAAACGGTGGCGGCCGGTATCGGCGATTTTTTCCACTGGATGAAATATTTGTTTGAATGACGCGGTATGTGTGACCGTGTTGCGTAATATGCTGTTTAGGGTGAGCAGTCAAACCCGAACGCCGTTTCGGGAAGGCGGATGTTCGCTCATCCTTCGTTAAAATACTCGCCAATACGTAAGGGGCTCGGCACTCTACGGTTTCGGCAAGGATCCTTTCGAGAGTTGAGAAGTTGAACCTCAACTCTCGTTTTGTACTTATATATTGCAGAAAGGGAGGTTTTCATGGCGACTTCGGAGAAAAAAAGCAGTTCCGAAATGAATGTCCGTGCACCGGCACGCGGGATGAAACTGCGGGCGGTGCTGGTTCTTTTGGTGATCGTGTTTGTCGCGTTCGGCGGTGTGATCGCCCAGTTGTTTCATTGGCAGATAAACCAAGGCGATTCCCTGCAGCAGGAGGCAGTGGCACAGCAACTCAGCGATACCGTCACCTCGCCCAACCGCGGTAAAATACTGGATCGCAACGGCAATACGTTGGCAGAATCTCAGTTGGTGTGGACGGTTATTATGTCACCCGCCGCCATCGAGAGCGAAGAGGACCGTCTGACGATCGCGGAGGACATTTCCGCATTGTTGGAGGTGGATAGGGACACACTGTATGCAAAGACACAAAAGACCTATTCCCAGTTTGAATACGTGAAAAAGAAGATCCCGCGTGCGAAAGTGGAAGAGCTGGCCACGTGGGTGTCCGAAAAGCAAATGGGCGGCGTGTTCCGCGTGATCACCGACTATAAGCGTGTATATCCTTACGGTTCGCTTGCTTCTACCGTGCTCGGTTTCACGGGCGCGGAGGGAACGGGTCTATACGGTCTGGAAGCGATGTATGAGGGCACGCTCGCCGGAGAAGCGGGGCGTGTTATCACGACCCAAAACGGGTGGGGCGAAAAAATGCCCAACACGTTGAGCTACGAAAAGACCATTGATGCCAACGACGGCAATTGGTTGGTGCTCACCATCGATCAGACCATTCAGCACTACGCCGAAAAATATTTGGAAGAAGCCGTGCGTTCCACCGGTTGTACCAACCGTGGCTTGGCGGTGATGATGGACGTTAAGACCGGCGGTATTTTGGCCTTGGCGGTCAAAGGGGATTATGACCCGAACGACCCGTTCACCGTTGCCGATCCCGATGTGTTGGCGCAGTTGGCGGAACTTTCGGGTGACGAGGAATCCACCGCCCGTGCGGCGGCACTGCAAAAGCAGTGGAACAACAAGGTGGTATACGATTTCTATGAGCCGGGTTCGGTGTTCAAGGTGTTCACCTCGTGTATGGGCATCGAGGAAGGCGTGGCAAGCGAAAATACCACCTTCCGCTGCGGCGGTTCGCTCACGGTGCTCGGCCGTAAGATGAACTGTCACGTGTATCCCTCGGCACACGGTACCCAGACGTTTGCACAGGCGATCTCCAACTCCTGCAACCCTGCGTTTATGAACTTGGGCCTTTCGGTGGGAGCTAAGAACTTCTTTAAATATTTTGTCGGTTTCGGCTTTACCGAACTGACGGGAATCGATATGCTCGGCGAGTCAAAGGTGACGTCGGCACTGTATTATGACGACACGATGGGCGACGTGTCGCTGGCGACCAACTCCATCGGTCAGACTTTTAAGATCACGCCTATCCAAATGATCACCGCGATCTCCGCCGTGGCCAACGGCGGCGACCTGATGACCCCTTACGTGGTGGCGGAACAGCTCGACAGTGCGGGTAACGTGGTGAAGGCCACCACCCCGACCGTGCGCCGTCAGGTGATCTCGAAAGATACCGCCTCCCGCGTGAGCGCGATGCTTGCGGCGGCGGTCAACGGCGGCGGTTCGCGTAATGCCTACGTGGCGGGATATCGCGTGGCGGGTAAAACGGGTACGTCGGATAAGACCGAAACCGCCCAGACCGAGAACAACGTGTGGGCGTCTTTTGCGGGATATGCTCCGGCGGACGACCCGCAAGTGGCCATTTTGGTGGTGCTCGATGAGCCGCACAGCGCCATTCGTTACGGTGGAACCATTTCCGCTCCCGTGGCGCAAAAGATATTGGCGGATGCCCTGCCGTATCTCGGCATCGAACCGATATATACCGATGCGGAATTGGCCAATATGAACAGTGCGACTCCGACAGTGGTGGGTAAAGAGGTCAACACCGCCGCGTCGCTTGTGAAAAGTCAAGGGCTGGAATATTACGTCGTGGGCGACGGCAGTACGGTGCTCAAACAGGTGCCGGACGGCGGTGCGACCATTCCGAAGGGCGGCCAAGTGGTGCTGTATACCGAAACGACGGTGGCGGACAAAACGGTTACCGTGCCGAAGTTTGAGGGTATGACCTTGGCACAGGCGAACCAAGCGGCCGCCGCATCGGGCGTGAATATTTTGATCAAAGGTTTGGTTACGGGTGCCACGGGTGACCCGAAAGTGTCCACCCAAAGTGTGGCGGGCGGCAGTACCGCACCGCGCGGCACGGTGGTTACCGTGAACTTTATTTATGCCGATGCGATCGAGTGATGTCGCGTGTTTTTTAACCGAGGATGAGCGAAAGGAAGTGGCAGTATGATGCAGTTGTCGATGCTTATGGGCGGTGCACTGCCGATTGCGGACCGTGAGATCGCGGGTATCACCTGCGATTCCCGCCGTGTGGAAAGCGGGTTTGCGTTTGTGTGTATTCGCGGCACGGCACAGGATGGGCACGTGTATGCCGCCGATGCGCTGAAAAAAGGCGCGGCGGTGGTGATCACCGAAGTGGCGCAAGGGCTTTCGGATGAGATCACCGTGTCGGATACGCGGCAGGTGTGGGCGCAGATGTGCGCGCATTGGTTCGGTAATCCCGCCGAAAAACTGCATCTGATCGGTGTTACGGGAACCAACGGTAAGACCACGGTTACGTGGTTGCTTAAGGCGGCACTCACCGCGTGCGGGCACAAGGTGGGGCTGCTCGGTACCATTCAGAATATGATCGGCGAGCGTGTGCTCCCCTCGGGTCACACCACACCCGACCCGTATGAACTGCAAAGTATGCTTGCCTTGATGGTGGCGGAAGGCTGCAGTTATGCGGTGATGGAAGTATCGTCCCATGCGTTGTGCCAACATCGTGTGGAGGGGTGTGTGTTCGATGCGGCGGTGTTCACCAATCTCACGCAGGACCATCTGGATTACCACGGCACGATGGAAGCGTATATGCAAGCGAAGAAACGGCTGTTTTCACAGGCGCGTCGGGCCGTTATCAATATAGACGACGATTGGGCAGAGGCCATGTGCGAGGGGGTCACGGCCCCCACGGTGACCTTTTCCGCAAAAGGCGATGCGGATTATACCGCCCGTGAGATCACCGCGCGACCGGATGGGGTGGATTTCTTATTGCAGGCGGGAGAAACCGCTGCGCGGGTGCATTTCTCCATCCCCGGTATGTTTTCGGTGTATAACGCGCTGGCAACGGCGGCCTGCCTTCTGTCGCTGGGATTTCCGCTCTCTACCGTGGCAACGGCACTGGAGGCGGCACGCGGCGTGAAAGGGCGCGCCGAGATCGTGGAAGGCCCTGCGGGCGTCACGGTGGTGATCGATTACGCGCACACCCCCGACGGCCTTGCCAACATCTGCCGCACGTTGAAGGAATGCTGTGCGGGTGAACTGATCACCGTGTTCGGTTGCGGCGGCGACCGTGACCGCACCAAACGTCCACAGATGGGACGTATTGCGGCGCAGTTGTCCGACCGCGTGGTGGTCACGTCCGACAATCCGCGTTCGGAAGATCCGATGAGCATTATTGATGAGATCTTGGTCGGTGTGCGGGAGGAAAATACGCCGTATATCGTGGAAGAAAACCGTGCCCGTGCCATTCACGCGGCGCTGGCATCCGCCAAAGAGGGGGATACGGTGCTGTTGGCAGGTAAGGGACACGAAACGTATCAAATCTTAGCCGACGGCGTGATCCATCTCGATGAACGGGAGATCGTAGCCGAGGCGCGGAGGTAAATTATGGATATTCAACAGATCGTTTGTTTCTTTCTTACCGCAACGGTGGCGTTTGCGGTGAGCGCTCTTGCAGGTCGGTGGTTGATCCCGTGGTTACATCGTCTGCATTTTGGGCAGACTATTCGTGAGATAGGCCCTTCTTGGCACAAGAAAAAGCAAGGAACCCCCACGATGGGCGGTATGCTTTTCCTGTTCGGTATGACGGTGGCGCTTTTAGCGGCTGTGCCCGTCTGTTGCCTTTTGGCACCCGAAATGCCTACGCTGTCGGTGTTCCGCACCAACGGGGCGATCACCCGTTTTGTCGCCGGCGTGTTGCTGGTGTTCGGCTGTGCCGCCATCGGCTTCGCCGATGATTACATCAAGGTGGCAAAAAAACGGAATTTGGGTCTTACCGAACGGCAAAAACTGGCGTTGCAGCTGCTGGTGGCGGTGGGGTACATCACCTCGCTGTATCTGTGCAGTGACGGCGTGGTGCACATTCCTTTTGCAGGTGAGGTGGACCTCGGCTGGTGGTACATTCCGCTCGGCGTATTTATCGTGGTGGGTGCGACCAACGCGGTCAACATCACGGACGGTGTGGACGGTCTGTGCGGCAGTGTGACGGTCATTGCACTGATTCCGTTGTTGGTGCTTGCCGGATATTACGGCGCAGTCGGTCAAGGACTGATCGCCTCGGCGATGATCGGCGGTATCTTGGGCTTTTTGGTGTGGAATCTGCACCCCGCTAAGGTGTTTATGGGGGATCTCGGTTCGCTCGCTCTCGGCGGCGTGCTGTGCGCGGTGGCGTTCGGTATCGACCGCCCGCTCTTGCTGATTCCCGTGGGTGTAATATACGTTGCCGAAACACTTTCGGTCATTTTGCAGGTGGGATATTTTAAACTGACACACGGCAAACGGTTGTTTAAAATGAGCCCGATCCACCATCATTTTGAGATGTGCGGATGGAGTGAGACCGTTATCGTTACGGTGTTTTCGGCTGTCACATTGCTCGGCAGCATCGGTGCGTTATTGCTCGCGTGGTACGCATAATATGTTGATATTTACACACGTTTTTGGGGAGGTGACCGTATGGCTATGAACGGACAAGAGGCGGCCCGCACGGCGGGAACGCCTGCAAAAAAGAAAAAACGCAGTTACGGTCTGCTCGCTGTAGGTGGCTTTGATATGCCGTTTTTGATCCTGCTGTTGTTGGTGCTGTCCGTGGGGCTCATCTGTATGTTTTCCGCCAGCTTCGTGTATGCTTACTACAACGACGGCGACAGTTACTTTTATATTAAAAAGCAGATGATCTTTGCCCTTATCGGTGTGGTGGCGATGCTCGCTTGTTCCTGTATTGACTATCATTGGTGGCATAAGGCGGCATTACCGCTGATGGGCGTTTCCTTTATTCTGTTGATCATCGTTTTCATTCTTCCCTCCGCCAGCGGCATCCGCCGCTGGATCCGTCTGCCGGGTATCGGTCAGTTCCAACCGTCGGAGGTGGCAAAATTTGCGCTGATCGTGTTGTTTGCACACATGGTGTCGCTCAACCACAAGCGCATGAAGAAATTGACTGTCGGTTTTTGGCCGTTCTTGCTGATTTTGGGTGCGGTGTGCGCGTTGGTCGTGTTGGAACCGCACCTGTCGGGCACCATTTTGCTTGCCGCCATCGGGTTGGTAATGATGTTTGTGGGCGGCAGTAACGTGATCGCTCTGCTCGGTCTGCTTGTGCTCGGCGGTATCGGCGCTTACGTTATGGTGTTCGTTATGGGATACGAATACGACCGTATCTTGGTGTGGCTGGAACCGTTTAAAAGTTATGCCGGCGATATGCGTGACCAAGCGTGGCAAACCGTGCAGTCGCTGTATGCCATCGGCTCGGGCGGCTTGCTCGGGCAGGGGCTCGGCAACTCGCGGCAAAAGCACTTGTTCTTGCCCGAACCGCAAAACGACTTTGTGTTTGCGGTGGTATGTGAAGAACTCGGCTTCGTCGGTGCGGTCATCATCATTTTGTTGTTTGCCGCTTTGGTGTGGCGCGGCTTTACCATCGCCATGAAAGCAAAAGACAAATTCGGGTTTATGCTGGCGGTCGGTCTTACCGCACAGATCGGGTTGCAGGTCGCACTCAATCTGGCGGTGGTATCCAACCTGTTCCCCAACACGGGTATCAGTCTGCCGTTCTTCAGTTACGGCGGTACTTCATTGGTTATGTTGCTCGGTCAGATGGGCATCATCTTGTCGGTTTCCCGCGGGCAGAATCGCCTGCATCAAGACCTTATCGAAGAGTAATGAGGAGTTAAGCACTATGCGTGTACTGATGACAGGCGGCGGTACGGGCGGACACATTAACCCCGCACTGGCGATCGCCGGCATTTTGCGTCGCCGCTACCCCGATGCGGAATTTTTGTTTGTGGGCGCTAAAGGGCGTATGGAAGAAACGCTGGTTCCTGCGGCGGGTTACACCCTGAAAACGGTGGATGTCCGCGGGTTTCAACGGCGGTTATCACTGAAAAATATCGGGCGGAATGTGGCGGCGGCATGGTGCGCCGTGACGGCGACTTCCGCCTGCACCCGTATTTTGAAAGAGTTTCGACCGGATATCGCCATCGGTACGGGCGGGTATGTGGGCGGCCCGATTTTACGCCGTGCGGCCCAGATGGGTATTCCCGTGGCGGTGCACGAATCCAACGCATTCCCCGGCGTGACGGTCAAGATGCTCTCAAAATGGGCAGACGTCATTATGTTGTGCGATGAGGCGGCGGCAAAACACCTGCCGACGGGCGCTAAAACGGTGGTGACGGGCAATCCTATCCACCAAGGGTTCCAAAGTGCCGACCGCGAAACGGCGCGGCGGGAACTGGGGTTGGATGAACGCCCGCTGGTGTTGTCGGTCGGTGGCAGTTTGGGTGCACGCCGCATTAACGAAACGATGACTGAAGTGTTGTGCCGCAGTCATAAAGAGGGCGCGTTGCAACACATTCACGCCACCGGAAAACGGGAATATGAACAGACGGCGGCGGTGCTGGAGACGGCGGGTGTCCCACTTTGCAAAGACGGTATTTGGGTGCGTGATTACATAGACGATATGCCGCGGTGTATGGCGGCGGCGGACGTGGTGGTTTCCCGTTGCGGGGCGATGACCCTCACCGAACTGCCAGCGGCAGGAAAACCCGCGGTGCTGATCCCCTCGCCCTACGTGGCGGAAAACCACCAGTATCACAACGCGATGGCGCTTGTGAACAAAGGCGCCGCGTTGTGTATTGAAGAAAAAGATCTCACGGCGGATACGCTGTGGGATGCGTTGCAGACGATCTTATCCGACCCCGAAAAACAACGGCAGATGGCGGAAAACGCCGCCCGTGCGGCGATTCGGGACGTGGATGATCGCATTTTGGCGGCACTTCAACCGTTGATAAAAGAATAACACCCCGCAACTCCGCGGCATAAGATGGGATGCAGGTGCCTGTGGCACCGAGTTTCAGGCTTTTCCGAAGGAGTGCGGAGTATGGAGCGGCTGAGAATCGAGGGAGGCCGTCGGCTGGACGGTACCGTGAAGATACACGGCGCCAAAAACAGTGCGTTACCGCTGCTGGCGGCCACGTTGTTGACCAAGGACGAATGTGCGTTACATAATTGTCCGCGGTTGTCGGACGTGGATGTGGCAATGCGTATTTTGAGGCATCTCGGCTGTCGGGCGGTATGGGAGGAAAACACCGTTTCCGTGCAGGCGGATGCCGTGTGCCGTCACGATATTCCCGAAGGACTGATGCGGGAGATGCGTTCTTCCATCGTTTTTTTGGGGGCGATATTGGCGCGGTGCGGCGAGGCGGCACTGTCCTTTCCCGGCGGGTGCGAACTCGGGCCGCGGCCGATCGATCTGCATCTATCCTCCCTGCGGCGAATGGGTGCGGTGATCGAGGAAGAATTCGGCGTGTTGTACTGCCGCGTGCCGAAAGGGTTGCACGGGGCGGCGATCACGTTGCCTTTCCCCAGCGTGGGAGCCACCGAAAACGTGTTGATAGCGGCGGTGACGGCTAAGGGTACCACCGTGTTGCGTAATGCCGCGCGTGAACCGGAAATTGCCGACCTGTGTGACTTTTTAACACAGTGCGGCGCACGTATTCACGGTGCGGGCGAGAGCACCGTGACGGTGGAGGGCGTGGCGAAACTGCACGGGTGCGCCCATCGGGTGATACCTGACCGCATCGAAGCCGCGACGTATATGGCGGCGGTTGCCGCAACGGGCGGTACGGTGGTACTGCAAAACGTTGAAACCGAACATCTGATGCCGGTGATGCCCGCGTTTGAGGAGGCGGGATGTCGCTTGACCTTGTGGGGCGATGCGCTGCTTTGCAGTGCACCGCCGCGCCTGCATCGCGTGCGTACCGTGCGTACCATGCCGTATCCGGGGTTCCCCACCGATGCGGCGGCGCCTTTGCTTGCGATGTGCACGGTGGCGGAAGGTACGGGTGTGTTTGTGGAAACGATATTTGAAAGCCGCTACAAATATGCGGGCGAACTCTGCCGTATGGGTGCGTGTATCAAGGTGGAGGACCGCGTGGCGGTGGTGGAAGGCCGCCCGACCTTGTTCGGAACGGGAGTGGCTTGCACGGACCTGCGCGGCGGTGCCGCGTTGGTGGTGGCGGCACTGGCGGCGGAAGGTGTCACCGTTATCGGTGAATTGCATCACCTCGACCGCGGATATGAGGATATGACAGGGGCGCTGAGTGCACTCGGCGGGAAAGTGAAACGAACGGAGGCAGAACATGGCACAGCAGACCAAGACCAAAGCGAAAAAGAAAAAACGGCGGGTCAGTCGGTTTACGATGGTGTGCATCCTTTTCGGCACGATCGTGGCACTGATCTTGGCGAACGTGCTGGTGGATGTGGCGCTGAAAAGCGGCAGCAAGCCGGCTCCGTCCGAAAAGAAGGAGTCGATGTTCTCACTCAAAGAGATCACCGTGTCGGGTGAAACGCGTTACTTAAAAGAGGCGATCGTTCAGCAAAGCGGCCTTTCCGTCGGACAGAGTATCTGGTCGGTGGATAAGGTGGAAGCGGGCGAACGGGTGTTGGCGGCGTTTCCGTATATTCAAGATGTGAAGGTGGTCAATACGGCGTACAACAAGCTGGATATCGCAGTGAGCGAAACGGATGAGATCGGTGTGATGTACGGTGACGGAAAATGGCTTGCTGTCGGCTCTAACGGGCGTATCTTGGAGGTGACGGCGGTGGAATCCGACCGTCCGCTTCGGGCACTGTATCTGAAAGGCGCCGAGGCGGTGGGGAAAGCCGTGGGTGAACAGGCGATGGACGACCGCTCGTTTGCCATTGTGAACGAATTGCTGGCGGCGTTTCGGGAATACGACTTGGACGGCGTGTGTGAGATCGACCTTTCAAACAAGAGCGATCTGCGTATCAATTGGAACAACCGCATCACGGTGAAACTCGGCAACGATTCCAATCTCACCCACGAGATCGGGGTGATGACCTCCGCTCTGCCGGGGATCGAAAGACAATACGGCGAGCAGGCGGTGGGGCAGTTGGATGTCAGCGCATTTTCGGAGGACGGCACCATGGCGGTGTTCACCCCGCGCGATCTGCTGACCACTGCAACCACCACGACAACCACTTCGCCCGATGGTGAAACCACGGCGGCAACCACCACGACGAAACGATAAAACAAAGCGGTATGCGATCGGCATACCGCTTTATTTTGAGCGCAAAAAAAGTTTACAAATTTTCGAAAAAAAGCGTAAAAAGCAGTTGAATTTATTCTCCGCCTATGGTAAAATGGTAACAGTATAATTGTAAATTAGGGTATTTGTATGCCCGTGACAAAATAAAGTGTGCAGGAGGAAAAAGCAATGGCTTTTCGGTTTGATGACGAATTTATGGATGGCATTCAAATAAAAGTGGTCGGTGTCGGCGGCGGCGGCGGCAACGCGGTGGATCGCATGGTTCGTTCGGGCGTTGCGGGTGTCGAGTTTGTGGCGGTGAATACCGACCGTCAGGCGCTCAACCGTTCGCAGGCAACGATGAAGATCCAGATCGGCGAGAAACTGACTCACGGTTGGGGTGCGGGTGCGAATCCCGAAAAGGGTCAGCGTGCGGCAGAAGAAAGCCACGACGAGATCGTGAACGCGCTGAAGGGTACCGATATGGTGTTCATCACTGCCGGTATGGGCGGCGGCACCGGTACGGGTGCGGCTCCCGTGGTGGCGGAGATCGCGCGTGATATGGGTATTCTCACGGTCGGCATCGTAACCAAGCCGTTCTTGTTTGAAGGCCGCAAGCGTATGGAACAGGCGGAGGCGGGCATTGCGAACCTGCGTGAGCACGTGGACAGCCTTATCGTGATCCCGAATGAGCGCTTGAAGCAGGTGAGCGAAGTGCGTATCACCCTGAACAACGCGTTCGACATGGCGGATGACGTTCTGCGCCAAGGTGTGCAGAGCATTTCCCAGCTTATCAAAGTCAACGCGATGGTCAACTTGGACTTCGCGGACGTGACGGCCATTATGAAGGATGCGGGTTACGCACACATGGGTGTCGGTCACGCAGAGGGTAAAGAGAAGGCGGAGAACGCGGCGAAGGAAGCGATTGCCAGCCCGTTGCTCGAAACTTCCATCGACGGCGCACACGGCGTGATCATCAACATCACGGCTTCGGTGGATATCGATATGGAAGACGTGGATATTGCCTCCTCGATGATCTCCCGTGCGGTGCATCCCGATGCAACCATCATCTGGGGTGTTGCGCTGGATGAGAAGTTGAACGATGAAATGTTCATCACCGTGATTGCCACCGGTTTTGAAGGTACTTCGACCGAAACAAATATGACCTTCGGCGGCGTGAGCACTCCCGCTGCCGCCGCGGTGGATGACGGCGACCTGCTCGACATCTACGGTATTTTTGAAAAGAAGAACCAGAACTGAACATAACCGATAAACGGTGACCTGTCAAACGGCAGGTCACCGTTTTTTTGTGAGCGAAAACCTCCGGCTGTGCGGGGGATCAAAAAAGCTTTAGCGGTGAGTGGGAAAAAATAAATCTTGAAAAGATGGACAATGAAACGATCAAAGAAGCCTTGCCTCCCCTTGTCAGGGGAGCTTTGGCAAAGGAGCGTCCGTTTACGGGTACCAAGTAACAATCCCCTCGCAGGTGTTAGGCCGAAAAAAGCGCCTGCAGGCGCTGCCGGTAACAGAGCCTTACAGGCGTTTTTTGAAAAGCCACCGGCTGTGCCGGTGGATATTTACTGTCTAAACAAACTGTAAATTTTATCCTCGGGTATTGCCGTAGCATTGCTTGTTTTTTGCGTGAAAATGCAGTTTCTTGCGGCTTCTTGCCGGACTCATTGGGATACCTAAGGGGCGGGCAGCCCCTTAGGCCGTTTGGGAGGGGTACGGGGAACCTATCGGAAAGGTTCCCCGTGTTCTTTGCGCCGCTTTCTTTCAAAGAAAGCGGTTGCCTGCGCGGCATGAGCGCGAGGCGACGAAGAAAAACGTTTGAAACGCATCGCTACGCGTTGTTTGAAAGCGCTTTGCGATTTTCAAACAACATCGCGGGCAGAAATTTGTATGAGCGCATATACGGCCGCCGGTTTCTTGAAGTTTACGTCTAATATGCGGTTTTACCCTTAAACAAACTGTAAATTTTATCCGTTCGGATATTGCCACCTCGGCACATATATGGTATAATAATTTAAATACAGAGTGGGGAGGTGGCGCAACGTGGTGATTTTGGGTATCGACCCCGGCTACGCGATCGTCGGTTGGGGTTGCGTGCAGTATGAAAGCGGGCGTTTTACGCCGCTCGCCTTTGGTGCCGTCACCACCCCCGCGGGCATGGATTTCAGTATGCGGCTGGATTACATCTTTGAAGAATTGCAGTTGCTGTGTGCGAAATACAAACCCGATGCGGCGGCGGTAGAACGCCTGTATTTTCAAAACAACCAGAAGACCGCCATTGACGTGGCGCAGGCGCGCGGTGTCACCTTGTTGGCACTCAAAAAAAGCGGTGTGCCGATGTTTGAATACACCCCGCTTCAGGTGAAATCGGCGGTGTGCGGGTTCGGCAGAGCACAAAAACCGCAGGTGATGGAAATGACGCGACGCCTGCTCAATTTGAAAGAGGTGCCTCACCCCGATGATACCGCCGATGCGCTGGCGGTGGCTATCTGCCACGGGCAGACGGGCGGCACACTGCTGAAACAAAGTTTATTGCAACAACATATCGAACAACAAAGGAGGCATAACAAATGATCCACAGTGTACGCGGCACGCTGATCCATATCGAACCCCGCTTGGCGGTGGTGGAATGCGGCGGCGTGGGAATGGCGTGTCAGATCACCATGAACACGGCCCGTCAACTGCCGGCACAGGGTGATGAGGTTATGCTGTATACCGTTTTGAACGTGCGGGAAGATGCGATGGAGTTGTTCGGCTTTGCCGACACGGCGGAACGCCGTTGCTTTATGCAGTTGACTTCGGTCAGCGGTGTCGGCCCGAAAGCGGCGATCGCGATCCTTTCGGAACTTTCGCCCGACAAACTGGCGTTGGCGATCGCCACGGGGGATCACAAGACCATCACCCGCGCACAGGGCGTCGGCCCGAAGTTGGCGCAACGCGTGGTGTTGGAACTGAAAGATAAGATGGGTGCTTCGGTGAGCGAAGGTGATGCGGTGATGCCGCAAGGCACCGTGTCTGCCGCGGGCAACGCCGCCGAAGCGGTGAATGCACTCACGGTGCTCGGCTTTTCGGCGGCAGAGGCTTCGGCTGCCGTCGGTCGATTGGACAGCGCGTTGTCGGTGAACGAATTGGTGCGCGAGGCGCTCAAAAGCCTTGCCAAAAGGGGGTAACGGGCTGTGGAAATGGACTATGAAAACCGTATGGTCACCACCGAATACATTCCCGAAGACGAGGCGGAAAACTCACTGCGCCCGCGCGCACTGGCGGAATACGTCGGGCAGGAAAAGGTGAAAGAAAATCTTTCGGTGTTTATTGATGCCGCCAAACAACGCGGCGATGTGTTGGATCACGTGTTGTTGTACGGCCCGCCGGGACTCGGTAAGACCACTCTGGCGGCGATCATCGCAAACGAGATGGGGGTCAACTTCCGCATCACGTCCGGCCCTGCGTTGGAACGCCCCGGCGATCTGGCGGCCATGCTCACCAATTTGGACGTGGGGGACGTGCTGTTTATCGACGAGATCCACCGTCTGCCCCGTGCGGTGGAGGAGATACTCTACCCCGCGATGGAGGATTTTGCCATTGACATAATGAACGGCAAAGGACAGGGGGCTATGTCCATTCACCTGCCGTTGCCGAAATTCACCTTGATCGGTGCAACCACGCGGGCGGGTCAACTTTCCGCGCCGTTGCGTGACCGTTTCGGTGTCATCTCTCGCTTGGAGTTGTATACTCCCGAAGAACTGGCACGGATCGTGCGCCGCTCGGCAGGGATCTTGGATATCCCCTGTGATGAGGACGGTGCGTTGGAGATCGCTTCGCGATGCCGCGGCACGCCGCGTATTGCTAACCGTATGTTAAAGCGGGTGCGTGATTTTGCACAGATCCTGAACGGCGGCGTTATCAACGCCGCCGCGGCACAGACCGCACTGGACCGTTTGGAAGTGGACGAACTGGGGTTGGATATGGTGGACCGCCGTATGCTCAAAGCGATGATCGACCACTATAACGGCGGCCCTGTCGGGTTGGATACGCTTGCCGCGGTGATCGGGGAAGAAGCGGTGACCATTGAAGACGTGTATGAACCGTATTTGATGCAGATCGGATTTCTCTCCCGCACGCCGCGCGGACGCGTGGTGCTTCCTGCGGCATATGTGCATCTGGGTATCCCCCAACCGGGGCAACAGACTTTTGGATAAGGATGACAAATTATGGGACGACTCTTTGGCAGTGACGGCGTGCGCGGTGTGGCGAACGCGGGGCTGACCTGTGAGAATGTGATGAATATCGGCCGTGCGGCCGCCGCGATGTTGGCGGCGGACGGGCGCCGCGTGCAGGTGGCGGTCGGGTGGGATACCCGTGCCTCCTCCGAAATGTTGGCGGCGGCGCTTACGGCGGGGCTTTGCTCGGTGGGGGCAGACGTGCAGTTGCTCGGTGTGGTGCCTACCCCCGCGGTGGCGTATTTCACCCGTGTACACGAAGCGGATCTCGGTGTGGCGGTGGCGGCATCCCACACCCCGTGTGAATACAACGGACTTAAGTTGTTCGACCGTGCGGGGCGGCTGTCGGCGGCCGATGAGGCGCGTATCGAAGCCATTTTGCTGGACGGTGCGGGAGAAATCCCCTGCCCCGTCGGCGGTGAGGTCGGGCGTGTGTCAACGGTGTCGCGCGGTGCGGAGGAATATTTGTGGTATCTCGCCTCCACCGCGGCTGATCTGCGCGGTATGCGCGTGGCGGTGGACGGTGCCAACGGTGCCGCGTGTGAAGCGATGGCGCAACTGCTTGCTGACTTGGGAGCCACCCCCATACGATTGAATTGCGAGCCGAACGGCAAGAACATCAACGCGTCGTGCGGTGTGGCGCAGGTCAATGGTTTGGCGGATTACGTGAAGGCACACAAATGCTTTGGCGGCATTGCGCTGGACGGCGACGGCGAGCGCTGCGTGGCGGTGGATGAAAAAGGCAATCGGCTGGACGGCGATCGTCTGCTGGCGGCGTTTGCGCTGGACCGTAAAGAAAAAGGTGCGCTGAAAGACCGTGCGGTGGTGACCACACCGCTTGCCAATCTCGGCTTTTTCCGCTTTTGTGAAACGCACGGTATGGCGGTGCACACGGTTGAAGTCGGCGGCGCGATACCCGAAGAAGCGGCGCGTGTGGGTGCCGTGCTCGGCGGCGATTCTACCGGCGCATTGGTGCTGCGGGAGTTTTCGCCCGTGGCGGACGGCCTGCTCACCGCCGTACAGTTGCTTACCCTGTGCCGTGAAAAGGGTTGCAAATTGTCGGCGGTGGGGGAACAGATGCCCCGCTCGCCCCAAGTGATGCTCACCGTGAAGGCGGATGACCGCGCCAAAGCCGCCTATATGGCAGACAAGACCCTTGCGGCGCACATTGCGAGTGTCAACGCCTCGCTCGGCGGCGAAGGACGGGTAACGGTGCGCCCCTCCGAAACCGAACCGCTCATCCGCGTGATGGTGGAAGGGCGCGAATTTCACGAGATCAATCACGTGGCGGTCGCGTTGGCGGCTACGATAAAACAGGCTATTGGAGCTTATGCGTTATGAGAGAAGCAAATAATTGGGTAGACTATGAATTGTTGGATGCCTCGGCCGGTGAACGGTTGGAGCGGTGGGGTGAATTTATTCTTATTCGTCCCGACCCGCAGGTGGTGTGGGCAACGCCCAAGACTCACCCGATGTGGAAACGCGCGCACGCGCATTATCACCGTTCGAACAGCGGCGGCGGTCACTGGGAGACCTTGCGCCCCTTGCCCGACAGTTGGCAGATCGGCTGGGGGGATCTGCGCTTCAACTTGAAACCGATGGGCTTTAAGCACACGGGATTGTTCCCCGAACAGGCGGTGAACTGGGCGGATATGGCCGCGCAGATCCGTGCGGCGGGACGCCCCGTTAAGGTGCTGAATCTGTTCGGCTACACCGGCGGCGCCACCCTTGCCTGTGTGGCGGCGGGTGCCCACGTGACCCACGTGGACGCCTCCCGCGGGATGGTGTCGTGGGGGCGTGAAAACGCGGTGGATTCGGGGCTTGCCGACCGTCCGATGCGCTGGCTGGTGGACGATTGCGGCAAATTCGTGCAGCGGGAAGTTCGCCGCGGCAACACCTACGATGCCATTTTGATGGATCCGCCGTCCTACGGGCGCGGGCCCAACGGCGAGGTGTGGAAACTGGAAGATCAGATCTTTCCGTTGGTGCGGGATTGCGTGTCCCTTTTATCCGACGATCCGCTGTTTTTCTATATCAATTCCTACACCACGGGATTGTCCCCGTCGGTGATGCGGTATATTTTGCATGCGTTGATACCGCCCGCACTCGGCGGCACGGTGGATGCGGATGAGATCGGTCTGCCGGTGACGGCAAGCGGACAGGTACTGCCTTGCGGGTCCACCGCCCGTTGGCGTGCAAACGAAGGTTGATTACGGATTTACGAGTATTTGGACAAAGCCGAGGGGGAATCGGCCCGTTAAAATCGGGTTCGGATGCGACTCTCGCCGGCCTAAAAGGAGGGACTGTCATGGGGGATACGATGATCAATGCACGGCAGGTGTCCTTTTCCTACACCACCGAGGAGATCCCGCACGAAGTGCTCGGCGGGGTATCGCTTGCAGTGGAGAAGGGCAGTTTTACGGCGTTGCTCGGGCATAACGGTTCGGGCAAATCCACCATGGCCAAACTCTTTAACGCACTCTTGCTGCCGAGCGGCGGACAGGTGCTGGTGGAGGATATGGATACCGCCGTTGAGGCGAACAAATACGACGTGCGCCGCGCGGTGGGGATGGTGCTTCAAAATCCCGATAACCAGCTGGTGTCCACCGTGGTGGAGGAAGACGTGGCGTTCGGCCCCGAAAACTTGGGGGTCCCGCCTGCCGAAATTCGGGAACGGGTGGAAGCGGCACTGCGCGCGGTAGATATGTGGGAGTTCCGTGAACACGCGCCCCACAAGCTCTCGGGCGGACAAAAACAGCGGGTGGCCATTGCCGGTGTGCTTGCAATGCAACCGCGTTGTTTGGTGTTGGATGAGCCCACTGCTATGTTGGACCCGCAAGGGCGTCGCGAAGTGATGGAAACGGTGCGCCGTTTGAATCGCGAACAGGGTATGACGGTGGTGCTGATCACCCACTATATGGAAGAAGCGGCGAAAGCCGACCGCGTGGTGGTGATGGAAAGCGGCGCCGTGGTGATGGACGGCACCCCGCGTGAGGTGTTCGGCAACGTGGAGCGGTTGCGGGCTTTGCAACTGGATGTGCCGCAACCCACCGAACTTTGCCACGTGTTACGCGGAGCGGGAGTGGCACTGCCGCCCGACGTATTGACGGTAGATGAATGTGTAGAGGCGTTGGCCTCGATGATGGAGTAAGACTATGGCCATTTTGGAAGTCGAAAATCTAACCTACGCGTATTCCGACGGGTTACCGACGGCGCGTGCGGCGGTAAACGACGTGTCGCTCACGGTGGAGGCAGGTAGTTTCGTGGGGGTCATCGGCCACACGGGCTCGGGCAAATCCACCTTGGTGCAACATTTCAACGGATTGCTCCGCCCCACGGCCGGCCGCGTGTTGCTCGGCGGCAAGGATATCTGGGCCGACCCGAAAAAGATCCGTGAGGTGCGGTTTCGTGTGGGACTGGTGTTTCAGTACCCCGAGTATCAGTTGTTTGAAGATACCGTGCGGCAGGATATTGCCTTCGGGCCGCGTAATATGGGCCTTTCCGAAGCGGAGGTCGCCGAACGGGTGGAAGAAGCCGCCGCGTTTGTGGGGTTGCCCGCCGCCCTGTTGGATAAATCGCCTTTTGACCTGTCGGGCGGCGAAAAGCGCCGTGCGGCGGTGGCCGGTGTGATGGCGATGCGCCCCGAAGTGCTGATCTTGGACGAGCCCACCGCAGGGTTGGACCCCGCGGGCCAAGAGAACCTGTTGCGACAGGTGAAGGCGTATCAGCAAGAGCGCGGATGTACCGTGTTGCTTGTGTCCCACCGCATGGAAGACGTGGCGCGGGTGGCGGACCGCGTGCTGGTGATGCACGGCGGCCGCGTGGCGATGTACGATGATACGGCGGCGGTGTTTTCCCGTGCGGACGAATTGCGTGAGATCGGTCTGTCGATTCCTGACGTGACGCGGGTGTTTATGGGACTGCGTGCGCGCGGTTTGGACGTGGGAGAAAACGTGTACACCGTCGAACAGGCGGCGGCGCGCTTGCTCCCGTTACTTCGCCGCGGGAAGGGGGAGTGACCGATGTTGCGTGATATTACCATCGGGCAATATTTCCCCGTATCTTCGCCGATGCATCGATTGGATCCGCGTGTAAAAATGGTGCTTACCGTGCTGTATATCGTGGCGCTGTTTTTGCCCAAAACGTGGGTGGGGCTGGCGCTTTCGGTGGTGCTGTTGGCGGTGGCGTATGCGCTGGCACGCATTCCGTTTTCGATGGTCGTCAAAAGTGTACGTCCCATTTTGCTGTTGGTTACTTTGACCGCGGCACTCAACCTGTTTTACAACAAAGAGGGCGTCGTGCTGTTTCAGTGGTGGATATTTACCGTGACCGACAGCGGGCTTGCCAAAACGGCGTTTATCATCGTGCGTATTTTATGCTTGATCGTGGGCAGTTCTCTGCTCACGTACACTACCACTCCCACGGCGCTCACCGATGCGATCGAACGGTTGCTCTCGCCGCTTAAAGCGGTGCGGTTAAACGTGCACGAACTGGCGATGATGATGACCATCGCCCTGCGGTTCATTCCCACGTTGATCGAAGAGACCGACAAGATCATGTCGGCACAAAAAGCGCGCGGAGCAGATATGGAATCCGGCGGGCTGGTCCGCCGCATTCGCGCCTTGCTTCCCGTGTTGATCCCGCTGTTTGCCTCCTCCTTCCGCCGTGCTTATGAACTGGCGCTTGCTATGGAGTGCCGCTGTTATCGCGGCGGCGAAGGGCGCACGCGTATGAAGCAGTTGCGTATGGCACTGCGGGACGGGGTGGCGTTGCTCGTGATGGCGGTGGCCATTGCGCTGTTGATCGGGCTCAATTCTGTGTTTCCCAAGGTGATTTAGTATGAGACGGCTGATGCTGACTTTGCAATACATCGGTACACGGTATCACGGCTGGCAGGTGCAACCCAACGCCGTAACGGTGCAACAGTGTGTGCAGGATGCGATCGAACGGGTGACGGGGGTGCGTTCACCGCTGACGGGGTGCAGTCGTACCGATGCGGGCGTGCACGCCGAAATGTTTTGCTGTGCGACAGAAACCGAATCCCCCATACCCTGTGAAAAACTGGTGGCGGCGCTCAACGCGTGGCTGCCGCCCGATATTGCGGTAACCGACTGCCGTGAGGCAGCGGCGGATTTTCACCCGCGGTACGATGCGCGCGGCAAACAGTATCAATACCGCATTTGGAACCGTCCCGCCCGCAACCCCTTTTGGGAGGGGCGAGCACTGCATTTTCACCGCCCGTTGGACGTGGAAAAGATGCAACGCGCGGCAAACGATTTTTTGGGGCAACACGATTTCTCGGCGTTCTGCGCGGTCGGCAGTGACGTGGAGGACCGCGTGCGGACCGTGACCGAGAGCCGCGTTACCGTCGAGGACGGTATGGTAACGTTCACGGTGGCGGCGGATGGCTTTTTATACAATATGGTGCGTATTATGGTCGGCACGCTTTTGGATATTGAAAGCGGGCGGCTGGCGGAGGGGTGTATCCCCGATGTGTTGGCATCGTGTGACCGTGCGGCGGCAGGGCATACCGCCCCCGCGTGCGGATTGTACTTAACACAAGTATATTATGACAACCGAAAGGAGGCGCGGTGAGGGTGGCAAGCAAACGCGATCTGACGATTAAAAAGCGGCGTGTGGCGGCAAAGGAAGAGCCGATGCCCGAAAAGGTATCCGCCGAACCCAAAGCACCGCGCCGCAAACCCCAAAGGCGTTCACGGCGGTACGGCCGTTCGGTTATTTGGCCGTTGCTGTTTCGCCTTACGCTGTTGGTGGCGGTGGTGATGTTGGGCGTGCTGTTGTGGCGCAACTGGGACGATCTGGCACCTGCGGCGCTGACCGAATGGTTTGACCGCACCGTTACCGGCGGTGACGGCGGCGATGGCTACCCCGTGGATATCAGCGGCGACAGCGTGGTGTCGATGCAGACCTTCGGCAACAATGCCGCGTTGTTGACCGATACCTCGTTGTTGGTTTACAATTCTTCGGGTGCTCAAACCATCAACCGCGGGCATACGTTTGCCGACCCGTTACTTCGCACGGCAGGGGAATATATGCTGGTGGCGGAGTTGGGCGGTAACCGTTATATTCTGCACACCAAAAAGGAAGAGGTGCTGAGCGGGCAGACACAGGGCGCGATCGTCAGTGCCGCCGTGAGCAGCAACGGACAGATCGCACTGGTGACCGAATCTTCGCAAAGTTATATGTCCGAAGTGTTGGTGTTTAACCGCAAGGGAAATAAGATGTTCCACTGGTACAGTGCCGACTTGATGGTGGCGGACGTGGCGTTCAGCCCCCGCCAAAAGGAGATCGCGGTGTTGGGCCTCTCGGCGGCGGAAGGGGATATGCGCTCTACCTTGCATATTTTCTCGCTCAGCGGCAAGGAGGAAGGGCCCACCCATACCTATCGTAACACGGGCGCGATGATGGCGGCGGTGCAGTATTTCGACAACGGCCGCGTGGCGGCAGTGGGCGATACCGCCGTGTGGGTGTATGACCCCGATAAAAACGAAGCGGCCGTGACCGAATTTGCAGATGCCGAGTTGTTGGGATTTGCCTTTGGCAACGATGGCATCGGTGCGGTCACGCGGGATTACGGTGAAAGCCGCGGCGGGATGTTGCGGGTGTTTACCTCTGTGGGTAACCCCGTGCGTGAGATCGCCTTTGCAGGAGATTACCGCCACGTTACGGCGGCGGGACGCGGGTTTTATCTGCTGACGGAAGATACATTGTATCAGGCGGACGATGCAGGTATTGCCAAACAAACGACGGTGTCTGCAGACAGTTTGATGACGGTGGAAATGAATGCAAAGCCGCTGATCTTGCGGCTCAGCATGCTTACGCGGTGTACGTGGGACGAGGGATAAAATATAACCGCCGATTTGTGCGGCGGTTATCGAAGGAGGATACACGATGAGCTTTTTGGTGGATATCGTGTTGATCGGCATCTTGCTGGCGGTGGTGTCCGTCTATGCGCGAAGATCCGTTTTTTCGGCAGGAATCGGCACGCTCGCTACCGCCGTTGCCGTGGTTGCGGCGGTGTTTTTAACACCGCTTGCGGCACCGTTCGTGGCGGAATACGCCGCGGCGCCGCTGACCGAGCGGGCGGTGGCCGAGGAGTTGGCGGATATGTATTCCGCCCCGCACCTTGAAACGGCAGAGGAAACGGTGGCGGCATTGCCGATCGCGGATATGCTCGCGGCACGGCCGGATACCTATTTGCGCTTGCTTTCGAAATATCACGTGGAGCACGCGGCGGTGCAGGCGGCTTTCCGCGCCGACTTTGAGGGTATTTCCGTGGTACGCACCATAGCGGCACCTCTGGCAGAGGTGCTGGCAAAGACAACGGTGTTCTTTCTGTTGTGTTTGGTCTTGAACTTGATATTGCAACTGGTGGTACGCCGTGTGGAACAAAACTTGCCTCCGCAACGGCGGTATCGCGGCATTAAACGGGCTGTCCCGCCGCTGTTCGGCGTGCTGTGCGGGCTCGTGTGGTCGTGGGTCGCGGTCACGGTGATCTCGTGGGTGGTTCCGCAAACGGCGGAACAGTTGGTGTTTCTTACCCCCGCTGTGTTGGAACGTACCGATTGGTATCGCTGGTTGCAAAGTATCAATCCGTTAGCATGGCTGCACAGATAATTAAGGGGGTCGTGTGATGGCATACATATTGGATGTTGCGGTCATACTGATTGTGGTACTTTGTGTATGGCGCGGCTTTCGCCACGGGTTGGTCCGCACCGCTGTGATGCTGGTCGGTTTTATGCTGGCGGCGTTTGTTGCCGGACAGGCGGCGACACCGTTGGCACAAGGGATATACAACGCCGCGATCGCCCCGCGGGTGGAAGCGGTGGTGACTGAGCGGTTGCAGGAACTCGGTGATACGGAAATTACCGTCGGATTGGAAACGCTGTTCGGCGAAGGGACGATGCTTATCCCGTATTTTGAGAGTATGGGTTGGGACACCGCTGTAACGGTTTCACCGAGTGACCGCTCGGAACAGGCGTTCCAACAGGCGATACGACCGGCGGTGGCCAAAGTGTTGCAACCGGCGGTAGTGTATCTCTTGGAAGCGGTGATATCGTTTCTGCTGTTCGTTTTGCTGTTGGTCGCGGTGTCCTTGCTGTCCCGCTTGTTGGATGCGGTGTTTAAACTGCCGCTGTTAAAGCAACTCAATCGATTCGGCGGTCTGGCGGCAGGGTTCCTCACGGGTGTGTTTTGGGCGTTGGTATTTACCGCGGTGTTACAATTCGCCATCGGTTGCGGATGGTTGGGCACGGCGATCACTTCCGAAACGGTGGAGGAAACGCGGTTGGTTTCAAAATTGGTCAATTGGAATTGGATGTTTTAAATTTTTCCTAAAGAAAGGTTTGGCGACCTCATTATGAAGTGGATAAACGTGAAATGGGAATGGACGGTACCGAACGTGCTGTCGCTTATCCGTATTGCATTGTTACCGGTGTTTGCGGTGCTGTATCTGTGCAGTGCCGCCCACCCCGCGCTGCTTTGGTGGGCGTTTGCGGTGGTGGTGGTGTCGGGGCTTACCGACCTGTTCGACGGGTGGATCGCCCGCCGCTTCAACCAGATAAGCGAAGCGGGCAAACTGTTGGATCCGCTGGCGGATAAATTGACACAGCTGACGGTGGTGATCTGCCTTGCCACACGGTTTCAAGAGGTGGTGTGGCTGATGTCCTTCTGCCTCGCCAAAGAGGTGGCACAGGTGGTCGGCGGGTTGTTGTTGCTGCACCGCGGTGACGAGGTGCGCGGCTCGCAATGGTTCGGTAAGGTGTGCACGTTCGTATTCTATTCCGCTATGGCGGCTATCGTGCTGTTTGACGATATGCCGCAGGGTGTGCGTATCGGTCTTGTGGTGTTGGTCGGCGTGCTGATGCTCGTCACGTTTCTCGGCTATCTTTCCACCTATATCGGTGCGCGTAAATCTTTGAAGGAGTAAGTATATATGGTTTGTTCACGTTGTAAACAACGTCCCGCCACGGTCTTTATCACCCGTATGGAAGGGGACAAAACGATAAATGACGGTTTGTGCCTTGTCTGTGCCAAAGAGATGGGTATCAAGCCGGTGTGCGACATCATTCAGCAGTTCGGTATGAGCGATGATGATCTTGAATCGGTGGATGAGCAGATCTCGGGTATGATGGAGGCGATGGGCGGCGACGAGGAGGACGGGTTCAAACCCGGCGGTGCCGCGACCTTCCCCTTCTTGCAAAACCTGTTCCCCAATATGGGGGGCGAGGAGTCTGCCGAAAAGCCGAAAGAGGCGGAAAAGGCCGAAAAAGGGAAGGGGAAACAGTCCCGCCGTCCGTCGGCACTCGAGCAGTATTGCACCGACCTTACCGCCCGTGCGCGGGACGGCAAGCTCGGCCGCATCATCGGGCGTGAGCGGGAACTTTACCGCGTCACCCAAATTCTTTGCCGCCGCACCAAGAATAACCCTTGTCTGATCGGTGAACCCGGTGTGGGTAAAACGGCGATAGCCGAAGGGCTTGCGTTGCGTATCGCGGCAGGTGAGGTGCCGCCCCGCCTGCAAGAGAAAGAGATCCATTTGTTGGATCTTACCGCCTTGGTGGCGGGCACACAGTTCCGCGGTCAGTTCGAAAGCCGCATCAAAGCATTGGTGGACGAGGTGCGCGCCAAAGGCAACGTCATCCTCTTTATTGATGAGATCCACAATTTGGTGGGTACGGGAGATGCCGAGGGCAGTATGTCGGCGGCAAACATCCTGAAACCGGCGCTTTCCCGCGGGGAGATACAAGTGATCGGCGCCACCACTTTTAACGAATATCGCAAGCATATCGAAAAGGATGCGGCGCTGGAACGCCGTTTTCAGCCTGTGACGGTGGAAGAACCGTCGATCGATGAGGCGAAAGCGGTACTCCACGGTATCAAGGAATATTACGAGCAGTTCCACGGTGTGCGGGTGAGTGACGGAATCATTGCCCGTGCGGTTACGCTGTCGGAGCGGTACATTACCGATCGCTTTTTGCCCGATAAGGCGATCGACTTGTTGGATGAAGCGTGCGCCGCGGCGGCACTCGAAAACAAAGAAGCCGACCGCTACGCCGCGTATCAGCGTGAGATCGGGCTGATGAAGAAAGAGGAAGAACGCCACATGGCGGCGGAAGCGGTGGACTACGAAGCGCTGGCGCGTGTGCGTGCGGAACTGATGAAGACCGAGCAGGCGGCGGAAGAGATCCGCGTGGCGGCAACCGAAGCCCCCTTGCTTGACCGTCATTTGGCGAAGGTCATTGAACTGTGGACGGGCATTCCCGCCGCGAAAGTGCAGGAAAGCGAACTTTCCCGTTTGAGCGGGATGGAAGAACGGTTGGCCGAACGCATCATCGGACAGGATGAAGCGGTGCGGCTGGTGGCCGCCGCCGTGCGTCGCAGTCGGGTGCAGATCAGCCCCCGCCGCCGTCCGGCATCCTTCTTGTTTGTCGGCCCCACGGGCGTGGGTAAGACCGAACTGGTGAAAGTGCTGGCGCGCGATCTGTTCGACACGCCGGATGCGCTCATTCGTTTGGATATGTCGGAGTTTATGGAAAAGCACGCGGTGTCCCGTTTGATCGGTTCGCCGCCGGGATACGTCGGGTATGACGAGGCGGGTCAGCTTACCGAAAAGGTGCGCCGCAAGCCGTATTCGGTGCTCTTGTTCGATGAGATCGAAAAAGCACATCCCGATGTCTTAAATATCCTGTTGCAGATCTTGGACGAAGGCCGCGTGACCGATGCTCACGGCCGCACGGTGAATTTTGAAAACACCGTGTTGGTGATGACCTCCAACGCAGGCAGTGACGTGAGCGGCGCGCTGATGGGGTTCGGCAAAAACGCGGGTGAAGCAGGACGTGACAAGGCGATGAAGGCACTGTCGGATTTCCTGCGCCCCGAATTCTTGAGTCGCGTGGACGAGGTGGTGTATTTCCGCCCGTTGGGCGCGGAGGATTACACCCGCATTGCGGCGCTGTTGCTGGACGAGTTGCACGGGCCGCTTGCCGAACGCGGCATCACTTTCCGCTATGACGAAGCGGTGCCTGCCGCTCTTGCGGCCGCGGCGGCCGACGGCAAGCGCGGCGCACGTGATCTGCGCGTGGCCATTCGCCGTGAGGTGGAGGATAAACTGGCGAGCCTGTTGGTGGATCGCTGTGAACAGCCGCCCACGGTGGTGACGGTCGGCGCGGCCGACGGGGTCATTACCCTGACGGCAATATAAAAGGTAATAAAAAGCCACACGGTCAACGCAGACCGTGTGGCTTTTTTGTGTATGAAGAACACCTCAATATTGTTTGCAAAAACCTTATCCCGCCACGGCCTTTCCTGCGGCGCGGGCGGCGGTGAGAAGGTCGGACGAAAGCGCGGTGCGGTCGGTCGCATCGGCGTGCACGCAAACCGCGGGCGCGCTGTTCAATACGGTCAGCGTGGGGGCCAGTTGCTGTTCCAAGCACACACCGTCCGCACGGTCGGCCCCTGCCGTGGTGAGCAACACCGTCTTTTTGGGCAAGGCGATCGGCGGGCGCACCCCGCGCACGAACCGTGCCGACCAATATCGCTGCAAGCGGTCGAGCATCGCTTTCAGCGGTGCGGGAAACGCGCGATTATACACGGGAGTGGCGATCACCAACACGTCGGCTTCTTCCAAAGCCGTGTAGAACGCATCCAGATCGTGGTGGCGGCATCCGTTTGTTTCGCGACAGAAACCGCAATCGTCACAGGGGGCGGCAACGGTGGCAAACGCATCCCACCGTGTGACGACGGCATCGCCGATACCGTCCAAGCAGGAGGCGAGCAGGTGGGCGGTCGTGCCGTTTTCGTGCGGGGAGCCGAACAGTACCAAAACGCGCGGCATAGCGTTCACCTCATTCCCAAACGGGCAGTACGATGGTGTACCGCCCGCCGTCGGTCAGTGAATAGTAATGGTTCAGTATCTGCCGCCACGACCAACCTTCCTCGTTGGCGTAGCCGATCGCACCGTATTGGCTGAGACCCAGTCCGTGCCCGTGTCCGCGGGTGGTGAAGGTGATGCGGTCGGTCACGGCATCGTAGGTTACGGTGAAACTGTGGGAGCGCAGGGTGCCCGAGCCGATGGCTTTGCGAATATCAATGCCGCGCAGATACACCCGTTTTCCTTCGTGCTCGTAATACGCGTTGGTGTCCACCACGTATCCGCCGTTGCCGTCGTAAGACTTGGCAAACAGCGGGGTGGCACCGTCTTCAAACGATACGGCGGTTACCGCACCGGCGGTCTCCTTGGATACGTAGGCCGCAAGCAACGCCTTCAACTGCGTGAAGGTGAGGGAATGGGTAGCCGTCAAGGAATCGTTGCCCGAATACTTTTTCACATATTCTTCGGTGTCGTAACGGCTTTCCACACTTTGCAGATACGGCAAAGCGGCGGTATACACGTGTTGGCAACTGGCGGAAGCACCGCCCGTACTGCTGGAATACATCGCGCAGATCGGCATACGGCTGCGTATCGTTTGCGCGGTATCCACCATTTTGACACCCACCACTTCGCCTACCGCATCGTACAGTTTGCGGTCGGTCGGGTTGGCGAGGTCGATGCGCGAGGAGATGGAGAAGGTGCCGCCGCTCATACAAGAGTACAGCATATAGGTATAACTGGCTACCGCTTGTGCTTTTTGTGCTTCCACGGAATTTTGCATGGTACGCGCGGCACCCATTTCGGTCTTTACCGCACACGCAACGGCATATTGCAGGTCTTCTCGTGTTTGCAGGGTGCTTTCCTCGCCGCCGATATTCACTTTGATGCCGCGGAAAAAGGCGGTTTCGCCGCCCGTACTCGGCGTGCCGTGCGGTATCGTGGTCGTGGTGGCGGGTTCGGTCGTGCTGGCCGCCGTGGTGGAGGCCGCCGTGGTGGCAACGGTCGTTGCCGCGGTGACGGTCGTTTTGCGGCCCGTGGTGGGTGCCGTCGTTGCGGCGGTCGTGCCCCGCTCTGTCGTGTCGGTCATATCCGGCACGGGCATTTCAATATCCGGCACGATATCACTGCTTTGAAAGACCGTCGTCGTGGCGGAGGTGGTTGCGGTGGTCGTGGTGGTGTTGCCCGACATGGCGGCGGGGTACACCGTGTGCGGATTATAGGATATTACCGTGTCTTGACCGGGGGGTTCGCCAAGCGAAAGGCGGCGCGCCGCCACGATCAAGCGGATCCCGTCTACCCCCGTTTTCGCGGAAGCATCCGTTTCCAACAGCAGTAACGTGTCGTCTTTTTGCGGCGTGACCGACGTGATAAAGAGCGAACGTGCCTGCAGTTCGGCGGTAAACGCCAAAAAATCCTCATTACTGTCAAAGGACACGGCACGGTAATCAAACGAGGGGTCGTTTTCATCTGCATACAGCACCGCAAATACTTCAAAAGTACCCGTGGTATACAGGGTGTTCATCTCCACCGCCGTGTGGCGGAGAAGGAAGTTGGCATCGGTGTAACGGATCAGATCCGAAAACATCTGCCCGTCTTCGGTGTTGTTGCCGTGAATGATATACGAACGGTTGACGGAAAGCGGAGAGGCAACGGTCACCTTTTCGTCAAAATACGGCACGCCGTAATGCGAAGGACGTCCCGAAAAATCGGTGGCGGTGTAGTCGTATCGTCCGTTTTGCATAACGGGATAACTGATGCCCGTATCCCCGATACGCACCCATCCGCGAATGTCGTTGTTTTTTTGGTACAACGCGTAAAAACGCGCCAACATACCGCGCGGGAAATCGGCGGCGTTGTAACTGCCGTCGTGTTCGCGGTCATACAACAATTCCAACGATACGTATTGCTCGCGGTTTTGGGCAGGGTCGATGACGTACGCATCCAACAAAAACCAGCCGAACACACAAAAAGCAAGCACCGAAAGCCACACCAGCGTTTTGGCTACCCACAGGGCGGGGCGGTCGCCGCGCCACGGCAGAATGAACGCCAAAAAGCGGCGGTGTCCGGTGGCTTCACCCATGGGAATGGCGGGTGTGTGATCGCCCGCTTCCAACAACTCTCCGCCCGCCATCACGGTGGGATACGCTTCCAAATAACGGCGGGTGAGGTCCAGTGCCTGCGCCGTGGCCACGGCACGCACCGTGTCGCGGTCCCCCGCGTTGACATGCAGTTCTTTCACCCATACACGGCGGTCGTCTGCCAGAGCGATATACACCGTGCCCACGGGTTTACCTTCACCTGAAGTAGGGCCGGCCTCCCCCGTGATGCTGACACCGAGTTCGCTGCCGCCGACACGGCGCACACCGACAGCCATTGCGCGGGCGGTATCGGCCGACACGGCACCTTGCGTTTTCAAAATATCTTCCGATACGCCGAGCACATCGTGCTTGATCTCCTTGGAATAGGCAGCAATACCGCATTCAAACACCGACGAGGCACCCGCAACCTGTGTCAGTTTGCCCGAAAGCAGACCGGCCGTGCAGGATTCGGCGGTGGCGACCTTCATCTGCTTTTCCTTGAGCAGATGCACAACGGCGGTTTGCAGGTCGTTGGTATCCACGCCGAAGACGTAGGAGCCCAGCCGTTCGCAGACCGTGCCGACAGGCTCGGCGCACAGGGCGGCGGCTTCTTCGGCGGTGGCGGCGTGGGCGGTGATACGCACCAACACTTCGCCGCCCGTGCGGGCAGTGAGCGTGATGGTGGGGTTGGCGGCCGCCATCCGATCCGACAGTCGTTCGGTCACCGCCGCAGGGGTGAGCCCGAAGACCCCTACCGTGCGCGAAACGAAAGCGCCGTTGCCGCGTTCGCTGAAAAACGGGAGTAAGGCGTGTTGCAACAGAGAGGACAGTATATCCTCATCTGCCGGAAGGAACAAAAACAGTTGAGCATATTTTTCCACCGCAAATCCGCGGGGTGTGCCTGCGGCATCGCAAAGCGATACGGCACCGCGGGGGCGTTCTTCCTCCCACGGCAAACCGAGCAGTGCCGCCAGTTCTTTGTCGGCATTCTGTTCGTCCGATGCACACAGTACGATACAATCGGTGCGGCGCATAGCCCCTTGCAGGGCTTCCCGTAACGCACCACCCGTCGTGTCCACCGACAGCGGCGTGTCGGGTGTGAGTCCGCACGCGGGCAACTCGCGGGACAAAAACGCGGTGACGGCGGGCGACACGGCGCCAACGGTCAAAATATCTGCCTTCATGCGGCACCTCCTTTGTTTAAATGCTCACCCTTAACAGCCTAAGGCGGCATCGTCTGCGGCGTTCACCGTGATGCGGCGCACGCCGGCGATGGCTTCTTCGATCCACTCCTCGATGGGCAGATCGTTTTCCACGGCTTCCAACATCGCCACGGTGGGACGGGTGCGCGGGTGGCGGGGGGTGAATACGGTACAACAATCTTCATACGGTTGAATGGAGATATCGAAGGTGTCGATACGGCGGGCGATGCGAATGATCTCCTCTTTATCCATACCGATCACCGGACGGAATACGGGAACGGTACACACCGCATCGGTCACGGCGAGCGCCTGTGCCGTCTGGCTTGCGACCTGCCCCAGACTTTCGCCCGTGATGAGCGAATGGCAACCGTCCGCCACGGCCACCCGTTCGGCAATACGCATCATAAAACGGCGCATCAACAGGGTGAACAATTCTTCGGGGCAACGGCGGCTGATCTCTTCTTGAATGTGTGTGAAGGGCACGATATTCAGCGAGATGCGCCCTGCATAATTGGCCACGTGTTCGAGCAGTGAAATGACCTTCATTTCCGCACGTTCACTGGTGTACGGCGGGGAGGCAAAGTGGATCGCGGTCAGTTGCAGTCCACGTTTTGCCATCATATACGCCGCCACGGGCGAGTCGATACCGCCCGAAATGAGCAAGCCGGAACGTCCCGCCGTGCCCACGGGCATACCGCCTGCACCGGGCAGTTGTGCCGCGTGGATATAGGCACCGAAATCGCGAATCTCTACCATAATGAGCAGTTCGGGATCGCGGACGTCCACCTTCAGATGCGGGAATTGACTGAGCACCGCCCCGCCCACTTCGGCACAGATCGCGGGGGAGCCGAGCGGGAACGTCTTATCACTGCGTTTGGCCTCCACCTTAAAGGTTTTGGCACGGCGCAGTTGTTCCGCCAGATACCGCGGCGCCTCCTCGCAGATCACGCGGATATCCTTTGCCACCACCCGTGCGCGGGAAAAGGCGGAGATACCGAATACGTGTGCCACGCGGTCGGCGGCGGTGTCCAGATCGATGCCGTCTGCCTGCGGTTCAATGTAGATGGTGGATTGTGCGCGGCGAATTTGAAAGGAACCGAGCGGGCGCAGACGGTGTTTCAAATTTTTAACCAGCACGTCTTCAAAATTACTGCGGTTTAAGCCTTTCAGTGCCAACTCGCCGTTTTTTATCAACAGAATTTCTTCGGGTATGTACATAGGGTCGTTCTCCTTTTCGTTACGGGGTCGCGGCAGTGGGTTCCGTGGCGGCGGCATCCGTGGTTTGTGCCGCTTCGGCCGCGGTGGTGGTTTCCGCCTCGGTGGGGGCGGCGGTCGTGGAGGTTGCTGCCTCGTCACCGACGGTGGTGGGTGCTGACACGCCGGTGATGGTGGTCGTTTCTGTGGGCGCGACCGTCGTGGTCGGGTTCGTCCCGCCGCCGTACACGCTGTGCGGGGTCTTCTTCTGCGCGGTGTACCAACGGTACGGCATAATGACGTCCTTGTTTACCGTGATCTTGTTGGATACGGTGGCGGCTTCACCGTTGCGTACTTTACGGGCGACCACCGCCAGACGCGCATCCTCAAAACGCGCGACGCTCTTGGGGGAGCAGGTGTACAAAATAAGCAGTTCGTCGCTTTCCTTGACATCCACGTCGTTGAAATCGTAGAGCGATCGGTCACGCAGATCGGCCACGTATTTCATAAACTGGTCGTTATTGGTAAAGGACGTTTCCTGAATCGAGAAATAGTGTTCGATCTTGGATTTGGAATCCTGCAACAGCACCGCAAAGATCTTGTACTGATAGGTGGTGAACAGCGTGTCCAACGTGATGATCTGGTTGGCGTTTTGCATATACGATACCGAGCCGGCCAGATTGTTCAGCTTGGCAAACATCTGCCCGCTCGCCATATTATGGCCGTAAATGACCAAACTCTTGTTGGCGGAGGTCGGCGTATCCAGATTGTTTTTCGCATCAAAAAAGAGCGCGCCGTTTTTGTTTTTGTTATTGTAAAAGTCGTGGTCGAGATAGTAATCGTTGTTGTTCTTATGCATCACTTCACGGTCGATGCCGCAAGCGGAATACCGAAGCCAGCCGCGGATGTCGCTGTTGAGGTAGTACAGCGTTTTTAAATCGTCCTGAATACCCAGCGGATAGCCCTGCCACTTTTCGGCTTCGGCGGTCAGTTCGGCATCCTGTTTGCCGTAACGGAGGTTGGTAAGTTCCTCCGCCAATTCGGTGTTTTGTTGCGGAATGATGACCGATTCATTGATAAGCACCGAAGTGGTACCCACAAAGACCAACAGCGAGATAAGCAGCAGCAATTTGCGGGCGATCTCGCCGATAGGGTCGTCGTGATACGGAATAAACGCATCGAGCGGGCGGCGACGGCGGCGCTTTTTGGGGGCTTTCTCCGCCAAGGTTTCCAGTGAGACCGATTCTTCCTGTCGGCGCAGATTTTCCACAAAAGCCAGTGCATCGTCCAATTCTTCATCGGCTATTGAGGGAAGGGTATCAAAAAACTCTTGTTCACGGTCGGACATAGGGCATTCATCTCCTCTGCTTGGCGTGGCGAAAGGCCGCCACGCGGGTAAGGGTATCCACCGCTTCCCGCATCGCCGCGAGAAAACGGTCAACGTCGGTTTCGGTGGTGGTGTGACAAAAACTGATACGCAGTGCGCTGTCGATCTCCGCCGTCGGGAGATTCAGTGCCTGCAAAACGGGGCTTTGCTTTCCTTTGGAACAGGCAGACCCGCCGGACACGAATATGTCGCGTTCCGCCAAAAAGTGCAGCAGCGTTTCACTCCGCAGGCCGGGGAAGGATACGTTCACAATGTACGGCACGTGCACCGCGGGACGATGCAGACGTGCTCCCGAAAAGGCGGAAAGCCCTGCGATCAAGCGGTCGCACAGCGCGGTGTAATGCGCCAGTGTTTCTTGCATCGGCGGGAGGGCCGTTACCGCCGCGCCGAAGGCCGCGATGGCGGGGGCGGCTTCGGTGCCCGCGCGAAGGGCGCGTTCTTGACTGCCGCCCACGGCACGGGGTATCACCCGCACGCCGCGGCGTATGTAGAGCCCGCCCACGCCTTTCGGCGCGTGCAGTTTATGGCCGCTCACACTCATAAGGTCCACACCCCATTTTTGTGCTTTAAGCGGCAGTTTGCCGGCGGCTTGTACCGCATCGGTATGAAACAGGGCGCGCGGTGCGGCTTCCCGCACGGCGGCAACTATGGCTTCCGTCGCAAAATGGGCGCCCGTTTCGTTGTTGACCGTCATCACGCTGACCAACGCCGTGTCGGCGCGGCAGGCGGCGGCGACCGCGGCAGGGGTGATCATGCCGTCGGCATCGGGCAAAAGGCGGGTGACTTCCCACCCTTGTTTTTCCAATTCATCGAACGCAGCAGTGACCGATGCGTGCTCCATCGCGGTCGTTACGGCGTGCCGTCCCACGCGGTGGTTGGCGGCGGCACCGCCCAAGATCGCAAGGTTGTTCGCTTCGGTCCCGCCGGAGGTGAAGATAAGATCTTCGGCAGGAGCGCCGATCAGCCCTGCAACCGCACGGCGTGCGGCGGTGAGTTCGCGCTCGGCCGTGATGCCGGCCGTGTGCAGGGAGGACGGGTTGCCGAAAGCCTCGGTCATCATATATACAGCCTTTTCCGCCGCCGCTTGACAGACGGCGGTGGTGGCGGCGTTGTCCAAATAGGTCATAACTCTCGCCTCACCTTATATAATCATACATATGATATCACAACTCTCGCCAATATACAACCCACTTTTTTTTGACAAATTTGTTACGAATGGGGGAAGGCACTTTGGGTCAGCCCGTATAATCCTCCAACAGGCGTTGCAGAGCGGCGGCGGAATACACGGGGATCCCTGCACGAAGCGCCTCCTGCTCGGTTACGGGAAGTGAGGTTATGAACACGTCGTACACGGCGGTCGGGGTGTCGCCTTGCGAAGAAAACACCGCCAACTGCCCGTCCCACGTACCCACCACCGCAAACGGTTCGGCGCCGTTGCCGACGGGGGCGTTTTCGTCGGTGTCGGCAGGGGCGGCGGGGCGCGACAACGCCACGACCACCCCGCTTACCACCGCCAGAAGAAGGACGACACCGTACAATCGTTTCCAAAGCGGGTGCAAACGCATACAAAAACTCCTTTTTTCTGCTGTTTTTTGAGAAAAGTATGCGCCGCACGGCGGAAAATTATGCTTTGAAGCGGTATTATGATTTGACTTTTGGAGAATTTATGGTAAAATGAAGTGATAGTAAGACAAACTCCGTTTTTGGAAAGGATGCGACGATGTCTGTGACAACGAAGAAGCAAAAAGGATTACATGCCGTGAAGGCGTTTTTCAAAAGCTTGCCGATGCGTGTGATCAGCAAGACGGTTGGTGCGTTGTTGAAATGCATCATCACCATTTTGCTTATCGGTGTGATCACCTTTACGGTGGTGGCATCGGTAATGGTGGTCTACGTCCTCTCCAACTTTGACGGTACCGAAGGATTGCCCGATCTGGCGGATCTTTCGATCAATGAAACCAGTATCGTGTATACCATGGCGGAGGACGGCTCTTGGCAGGAATACCAGCGGTTGGAAGGGAACGACAGCATCTGGGTGGACCTTGAGGACATCCCCTTGAATATGCAGCACGCGGTCGTGGCGATCGAAGACAAACGGTTTTACGAACACGACGGCGTTGACTGGCGGCGCACCATCGCTGCCAGCGCCAACTTGGTGCTCCACTTCCAGTCGGTGGAGTTCGGCGGATCTACCATCACCCAGCAGTTTATCAAGGTGTATACGGGTGAGGCGGACCAGACGATCGAACGTAAGATCACGGAAATTATGCGTGCGTTGCGGTTGGAACAGACACTGGACGGTTCAAAAGCCGATGTGAAAGATCAAATTCTGGAAGCGTATTTGAACGTGCTGCCGCTTAGCCGTAACGTGATCGGCGTGGGGGCGGCTGCCAATAACTTTTTCGGCAAAGAGGTGGAGGACCTGTCCTTGGCGGAATGTGCCGCGATTGCCGGTATTACCCAGAACCCCAGCAAATACGACCCGTTCTCTCATCCCGAAAACCTGCGTGATCGTCAGCGCACCGTTTTGCGTGCTATGCTGAACCAAGGGCTTATCACCGAGGATGAATACGTGCAAGCGGTGAACGAGGAATTGCATTTCAGCGCTTACGCTTCGCGGAGCATGTTGCAGGATTATTACGTGGATCTGCAGGTAGAGGAGATCGCGGAAGACCTGATGGAGAAATACGGCTATTCCTACAATCAAGCCATATCCAAGATCTATCGCGGCGGTTTGTCCATTTATTCGTATGAGAACGTGACGCTTCAGCAGAAAGCGGAGGCGATCTACGCCGACGAATCCAATTTCCCCGCGCACATTGAGTCGGATGATCAAGATCCGCAGGGCGCCATCTTCGTCATTGACTATAACGGACGCGTGGTGGCAACGGTGGGCGGTCGCGGAAAGAAGGACAGCGACCGTGTGTACAACCGTTCGACCGATGCCCGCCGTCAGTGCGGTTCGTCTGTGAAACCGCTGGGCAGTTACGGCCCTGCGATCGATAAAAACTTGATACATTTCTCGTCCCTGATTCCCGATGCGCCCATCACTCTTCCCAACGGGAAGAAGTGGCCGCCCAACTACGGGTCCACCTCCACGAGCAACCGCGGCACCACCACGGTGGCGTATGCACTCAAGCGGTCGCTCAACACAACGGCGGCACAACTGGTGCAACAATTGACACCGGCGGAAAGTTACAGCTTTATGGTGAACCGACTCGGTTTTGAATTGGAACCGCAGGATAAGGATTACAGTGCGCTGGCACTGGGCGGTTTCCACAAGGGCGTTACCTGCCGCGAGATGGCGGAGGCGTATCAGATCTTCGGTAACGGCGGCTATTTCCGCGATACCTCCACTTACGCTTACGTCAAGCAGGGGGATGAAACGTTACTGGAAGCGAAATCCGTGCCGGTGCGCGTGATCGGCGAGGACAGTGCGTATGTTATGAACCGCTTGATGCAGTTGGTGGTACGTGAAGGTACGGGTGCCAACATTTCGGGCGACTGGCGCGGCGGTTGGGAAGTTTTTGCCAAAACGGGTACTTCGGGTACCAGCCGCAGCGGTACCGACTATAACGTGTATTTCGCCGGCGGCACGCCGCAGTATGTGGCGGCTTCGTGGTTCGGTTATGACTACGATAAGGCGCTCAACAGCCGTCAGACGGGCTATGCACGTTCGCTTTGGAACGAGGTAATGGTCGCGCTCAGAAACGATAATCTTTCGGCGGAGGAAAAGGGTTTCGGCGGCGTGAAGGCGGACCTTATCAACCGTGAAATGATCGTAGAGGCGACCTATTGTGAAGAGTCGGGTATGTTGGTGGGGGATAACAATACCTGTACCGCCAAAAAGACGGGTGTATACAAGACCTCCTTTATGCCGGATTTCTGTAATGAACACGTGTTGGCGGGGACGGCTACCACGCCCGACGGCGGCACAAGCAACGGCGAACCCACCACGCCGGGGACTACGTTGGATCTGAGCGAGATCTACGGTACCGGCGTGTCAACGGCTCCTACGGCGGCCCAGTAACGGAGGACACGGAATGAAACTGTGGGACATTTCCCGCGAACTGTGTGCGGCGGCGGTGTACCCCGGTGACCCCGCTCCGCAGGTGACGCGGATACAACAGTTGGCGTTCGGCGACACCTGTAATTTGTCGGTGTTGTCGCTGTGCGCGCATAATGCCACGCATTTGGATGCACCGCTTCACTTCGTGCCGAACGGCGACGGGGTGGAGGCGGTGGAACTCTCCCACTGTTGCGGCGCTTGCCGTGTGGTGTGCTTTGACGGCGTGCTCACGGGGGATGTTGCCGAAAAATTGGTGGCACGTTATCCCGCCGAGCGCTTGCTGTTCAAAGGGGACATGACGGTGGATATTTCGGCGGCATACGTGCTGACGGATGCCGGTGTGCGTTTGGTTGGGGTGGAAGCCCAGTCGGTCGCGGCGGCCGACCGCGCAGAGGCGGTGCATCGCCATCTGCTCGGCAGCGGCGTGCTGATCCTCGAGGGGTTGGACCTCTCGGCGGTGGCGGAACGGGAATATTTCCTTTTTGCCGCCCCGCTGAAAATTGCGGGGTGCGACGGCGCCCCCGTGCGTGCGGTGTTGCTGGACGACGAATCGTTGGACGTTGAGCCGCTGTTTCAAAAACGCTAATGTGTATGTAAAACGAAAAAGCAACAGAGCGAATGCCTTTTTTAAGGCATTCGCTCTGTTGAGTGTGTCAAAAAACTCTACTCTCCCATTTGTAAAACGGAGGGAGGGGGTGTGTGCGGGGCATAATATTAGGAGAACGGTCTATGACCGTTCTCGCAGACATTGCCTTTACAACTTCGACATTTGTGCACTACGAGCAATGTCCTGTTCCCCTGCACGTCGAGCGTGCAACGCACGCGGATAAACCCGCCCGCAGGCGGCAGACGGCAAAAAGTCCGGCGTATGCCGGACTTTTTTGACAATCTGAACAGAGCGAATGCCTTTTTAAGGCATTCGCTCTGCTTTTTGTTACGTGTCTTTTAGTACATACCGTCCATCGCGGGGGCGGCGGGAGCGGCGGGAGCCGGCTCTTTCTTGTCCGCCACCAAGGATTCGGTGGTCAGCACCATGGCGGCGACCGAAGCGGCGTTCTGCAGTGCGGAACGGGTGACCTTGGTCGGGTCCACGATACCGGCGGCAAACATATCCACAAACTCTTCGGTTGCAAAGTTGAAACCGTAGTTCGCTTTGCCTGCGGAGAGGATCTTGTCGATGATGACACTGCCCTCAAGACCCGCGTTCAGCGCGATCTGGCGCACCGGCTCTTCCAGCGCTTTCAGCACGATGCGGATACCGGTCTTTTCGTCGCCTTCGGTGGTGTCGAGCATCGCTTCGAGCACCTTGGCGGCGCTGAGCAGTGCCACACCGCCGCCCGCGACCAGACCTTCTTCCACAGCGGCTTTGGTTGCGGCGAGCGCATCTTCAATGCGGAGTTTCTTTTCCTTCATTTCGATCTCGGTTGCGGCGCCGACCTTGATGACCGCCACACCGCCCGCGAGTTTCGCCAAGCGCTCTTGCAGCTTTTCGCGGTCAAAATCGGAGGTGGTGGTTTCGATCTGGGTGCGGATCTGCGCCACGCGGGCACGGATCTCATTCACGTCACCGGCACCGTCCACGATGATGGTGGCTTCCTTTTGCACCTTCACCTGACGGGCACGGCCGAGCATATCCATCGTGGCATCCTTCAGATCAAGACCGATCTCATCCGAGATCACCTGACCGCCCGTGAGGGTGGCGATGTCACGCAGCATTTCCTTGCGGCGATCGCCGAAGCCGGGGGCTTTGACCGCAACGCAGGTGAAGGTGCCGCGCAGTTTGTTCACGATCAAGGTAGAGAGCGCTTCGCCTTCCACGTCCTCCGCGATGATGAGCAGTTTGCGGCCCGACTGCAGGATCTGCTCGAGCAGAGGCAGAATATCCTGCACGTTGGAAATCTTCTTATCGGTGATGAGCAACAGCGCATCGTCCAACACCGCTTCCATCTTATCGGTATCGGTCACCATATAGGGGGTGATGTAACCGCGGTCGAACTGCATACCTTCCACGACTTCGGAATAGGTATCCGCCGTCTTGGATTCTTCCACCGTGATAACACCGTCCGCCGAAACCTTTTCCATCGCTTCTGCGATCAGGCGGCCGATCTCTGCATCGCCGGCGGAAATGGTGGCGGCGGAGGCTACGTCGTCCGTGCCGCTGACCTTCTTGGAGTTGGCCTTCACTTCCGCCACAACGGCATCGACAGCCTTTTGGATGCCGCGCTTGACACCCATCGGGTTGGCACCTGCCGCCACGTTCTTCATACCTTCACGGATGAGCGCCTGTGCGAGCAAGGTCGCCGTGGTGGTGCCGTCGCCCGCTACGTCATTCGTCTTGGTAGACACTTCCTTCACAAGTTGAGCGCCCATATTCTCAAACGGGTCGTCCAGTTCGATCTCTTTTGCGATGGTCACACCGTCGTTGGTGATGAGGGGAGCGCCGAACTTTTTATCCAGCACGACGTTGCGGCCGCGCGGGCCGAGGGTGATCTTCACGGTGTTGGCAAGCTGATCCACGCCCGATTGCAACGCCTTGCGTGCTTCCTCACCGTACAAAATAACTTTTGCCATAGTGATTGCCTCCTTATTCTACGATAGCGAGAATGTCGCCCTGACGGACGATGGTGTACTCTTCACCGTCTACCTTCACTTCGGTGCCGGTGTATTTGCTGATGAGCACTTTGTCGCCCACTTTGACCTGCATGGTGATCTCTTTACCATCCACCACGCCGCCGGGGCCGACAGCCGTCACCACGGCAACCTGCGGTTTTTCTTTGGCAGTGCCTGCCAGAATGATGCCGCTTTTGGTGGTCTCCTCCGCTTCGGTCATCTGAATGACCACGCGGTCAGCCAACGGTTTTATCGTCATAATGATACGCCTCCAATCATGTTGTTCGACAATTTTAGCACTCCGCTTGTTTGAGTGCCAAAACCTATTGTACCCACATTTTGGAAAAAATCAAGAGGTAATTTAAAAAAAGCGAGGGAATTTACAAATTTTTAATAGTGCTCCTTGTAAAATTGCACAACTCTTTTGCGGTTTAAAGTGGCAAATTGCCGAAAGTTGCCGTTTTTGCAAAAAAAGGGTTGCATAACGCGAAAACGGGTGCTATAATAACCGCATACCAAGAAAGGTATCGTCGCGCAGGTTCGGAGAAACGGCGAGGATGGAACGGGGTGACCCGTGAATCCCCTTTTTTTATCCCCGAAAATTTTAGCACTTTAAAGCGGCGAGTTACATGCTGACGGGAGGCGCATGGTATGTTGTTGAAGATCTTATTTTTGGTCGTGTTCTTTGCGATGATGGTGGCGATCGGCATCTATTACCGCAAGAGTACCGCCGATGTGAAGGGATTCGTGCTCGGCGGACGTAACGTCGGTCCGTGGCTCACGGCGTTTGCTTACGGTACGTCCTATTTTTCCGCCGTCATCTTTGTGGGCTATGCCGGCCAGTTCGGTTGGCGATTCGGTGTGGCGTCCACGTGGATCGGCATCGGCAACGCGCTGATCGGCTCCTTGCTTGCGTGGGAGATACTGGGGCGGCGTACCCGCATTATGTCGCAACATCTCGGCAGTTCCACCATGCCGGAATTTTTCGGTAAGCGGTTCGACAGCACGCCGCTGAAGGTGGCGGCATCGGTCATTACGTTCTTGTTTATGATCCCGTATACGGCTTCGCTGTATAACGGTCTGTCCCGTCTGTTCCAAATGGCGTTTAACATCGACTACGTCTGGTGTGTGCTCGGTATGGCGGTGCTCACGGGCGTGTATGTGATCGTGGGCGGTTATATGGCAACGGCGATGGCCGACTTCATTCAAGGTATCATTATGCTCGGCGGTATCGTGGCGGTGATCGTGGCGGTATTGAATCAAAACGGCGGCTTTACCAACGCTATGGTTTCGCTCTCGCAGGTGGCGGCAGAGGAAACGGCAATGCAAGGCGCGTTCACCTCTTTCCTCGGTCCGAAGCCGCTCGAACTGGTCGGCGTGGTGCTGCTCACTTCGCTGGGCACGTGGGGCCTGCCGCAGATGGTGCAGAAGTTCTATGCGATCAAAAACGAAGGCTCGATCCGTAAAGGTACGATGATCTCCACCGTGTTTGCGTTGGTGGTGGCGGGCGGCTGTTACTTCCTCGGCGGTTTCGGCCGTTTGTATCAGCCCGAGCGGAACGCCGCGGGCGGTGTTGTGTATGACAGCCTGATCCCGAAGATGCTGGAAGGTCTGCCGGATGCCATCATCGGTATCGTGATCGTGTTGGTACTTGCGGCATCGATGTCCACCTTGTCGTCGTTGGTGCTGGCCTCCTCTTCCACCATTACGCTGGACTTTTTGCAACCGCTTTCCAAAAAAGAGTGGAAAGAAAAGACCTCGGTACGGACGATGCGTGTGTTTATCGTGTTTTTCATCACGGTTTCGGCGGTGTTGGCTATCGTGCAGGCGAATTCTCCCGTCACCTTTATTGCTCAGTTGATGGGTATTTCGTGGGGCGCGATGGCAGGTGCGTTCTTGGCACCGTTCCTCTATGGCTTGTACCGAAAAAAGACCACCAAGGCTTCGGTGTGGGTGTCGTTTATCGTGGGTGTCGGTGTGATGCTTGCCAATATGGTCTGCACCTTCTTGAAGGTGCCGTTTATCAACGCCTACTTCTCTTCCCCCATCAACGCCGGCGTGCTCTCAATGGTGTTGGGATTGGTGTTGGTGCCGATCGTGAGTTTATTTACGCGAAAAATGGATAAAACGCTTGTCGAACAGATGTATATGTGTTATAATAGAACGGTGAATGTTCCGGCGAAGGATGCACTGGAAGACGAAGTGTGAGATTTGCCGTAGAAAAAAGGAGAATTTTAAGTGAAACAACTGATGATCGGTAACGCGGCGGTTGCACGCGGTTTGTATGAAGCGGGTTGCACCGTGGTGTCGAGTTATCCCGGCACCCCCAGCACCGAAATAACCGAGTACGCCGCCGAATATGATGAGATGTACTGCGAATGGGCACCGAACGAAAAAGTGGCGATGGAAGTCGCGTTCGGTGCTTCGATGGCGGGTGCGCGCAGCGCCTGTGCCATGAAACACGTCGGCTTGAACGTGGCGGCGGACCCGCTGTTTACCATGTCGTACACGGGCGTGAACGGCGGCTTGGTCATTTGTGTGGCGGACGATCCCGGTATGCACTCTTCGCAGAACGAGCAGGATTCCCGTCACTATGCCGTGGCGGCGAAGGTGCCGATGCTCGAGCCTGCCGATTCGGCGGAATCGCTGGCCTTTGCAAAAGCGGCGTTTCAACTGTCGGAAGATTTTGATACGCCCGTGATCTTGCGTATGTGCACCCGCATTGCCCACGCGCAGAGCATTGTGGAAACGAGCGCGCGTGGCGAGCGTGAAAATCGCCCCTATGTAAAGACTCCCGAGAAGTACATAATGATGCCCGGTAACGCAAAGAAGCGCCATCCCGTGGTGGAAGCGCGCACCGCGTCGCTCGCCGCGTTTGCAGAAGATTGCCCCTTCAACCGTGTGGAGATGGGGGATACAACGCTCGGTATCATCACCTCGGGTGCATCGTATCAGTATGTGCGTGAAACGTTCGGTGAATCGGTGAGCGTGCTGAAACTCGGCATGGTGCACCCCCTGCCCACCGAAATGATTCGCGATTTTGCCGCCGCGGTGGATCGCGTGGTGGTCATTGAAGAACTGGACGGTATGCTGGAAGCGCACTGCACCGCGATCGGTGTGGCGGTGGAAGGCAAGTCGCTGTTTACCAATATCGGTGAATTTTCGCAGCGCACGGTGGCCGAGGTGTTCGGCCTTCCCGCGAAAGAGCACACGGCGTTGGATACCGCCATTCCCGTGCGTCCTCCCGTGATGTGCGCGGGTTGTCCGCACCGCGGTATGTATTACACCTTAGCCAAGAACAAGGTGACGGTCATCGGCGATATCGGTTGCTATACGTTGGGTGCACAGCCTCCGCTGTGTGCGTTGGATTCCACCCTTTGTATGGGTGCATCGGTGTCGGGTCTGCACGGCTTTAACAAGGTGCGGCAGGACGGCCCCGCCGTGGCGGTCATCGGCGATTCCACCTTTATGCACTCGGGTATTACGGGTCTTGTGAATATCGCGTATAACAACTCCAACTCCACCGTCATCATTCTCGACAACTCCATTACGGGCATGACGGGCCATCAGCAAAACCCCACAACGGGTTACAACATTAAAGGCGATCCTGCGGCAAAAATCGATTTGGAAACCCTGTGCCGTGCGGTGGGGATCTGCCGCGTGCGTGTGGTGGATCCGTATGACCTTGCGGCGTGTGAAGCGGTGTTGAAAGAGGAGCTCGCGGCAGAGGAGCCGTCGGTCATTATTTCCCGCCGTCCGTGCGTGCTGCTGAAATCGGTCAAGACCAAACCGCCCGTCGTGGTGGATGCGGATAAGTGCCGCAGTTGTAAGAAGTGTATGAAGTTGGGTTGTCCCGCCATTCGTATGCGGGACGGCAAAGCGGATATCGATGCGACCTTGTGTGTGGGTTGCGGCGTGTGCGAACAGTTGTGTGCGTTTGATGCTATCGGGGAGGTGAGCGAATGAACACGGTACGTTTGATGATCGTTGGTGTCGGCGGACAGGGTTCGTTGCTTGCCAGCAAATTGCTCGGCCGCCTGCTAGTGGATGAAGGCTACGATGTAAAGGTGTCGGAAGTGCACGGTATGAGCCAGCGCGGCGGTTCGGTCGTTACCTACGTGCAGTTCGGCGACAAGGTGTATTCTCCCGTTATCGAGCAGGGTGAGGCGGATTTCATCGTTTCGTTTGAAAAGTTGGAAGCGGCACGCCACGTGGCTTGCCTCAAAAAAGGCGGCACCGTGATCGTGAACACCCAGCAGATCGACCCGATGCCCGTTATCACGGGTGCGGCAACCTATCCCGAAGCGGTGCTGGAGGAGATGGCGGCGTCAGGTGTGACGGTGGACGCGCTGGATGCGCTGTCGCTGGCACAGCAAGCCGGTTCTGCCAAAGCGGTGAACATCGTGTTGATGGGGCGTTTGGCAAAGTATTTTTCGATGGATTACAACAAATGGATCTGCGCGATCGAAAAGAGTGTGGCTCCCCGCTTCGTCGAGATGAACAAGAAGGCATTTGAACTTGGTTACAACGCGTGAAAGGATGAGAACAGTGGAAGAACGGCGGTATTATCAAAAAGAAATTGAAACAATGCCGGTAGAAGAACTGAAAAAATTACAGTCCGAAAAACTGGTGAAACAGGTGCGCCACGTGTACGACAACGTGCCGTATTATCGTGCTTTGATGGAGGAGAAAGGGGTCACCCCCGACGATATCCGCGGTATTGAAGATCTGCACAAGCTGCCGTTTTTGACCAAGGCGGACTTACGGGATGCCTATCCCTATGGCCTGCTTGCGAAACCGTTGTCGGAGTGTGTGCGTATTCAGTCCACTTCGGGAACGACCGGCCGCCGCGTGGTGGCATTTTATACCCAGCATGACGTGGATCTGTGGGAGGATTGCTGTGCGCGTGCCATCGTGGCGGCGGGCGGCACCAACGAGGACGTGTGCCAAGTGGCATACGGTTACGGCCTGTTCACGGGCGGCCCCGGTCTGAACGGCGGTTCGCACCGTGTGGGATGTCTTACGTTGCCGATGTCGTCGGGCAATACCGAGCGGCAGATCCAGTTTATGACCGATCTTTCGGCTACCATTCTCTGCTGCACCCCGTCCTATGCCGCGTACATCGGAGAAACACTGAAAGAAAAGGGTATGGGTCCCGATGATATTCCGCTCAAAGCCGGTATCTTCGGCGCGGAACCGTGGACCGAAGAGATGCGTCATAATATCGAAGAAACGCTCGGTATCAAGGCATACGACATCTATGGCTTGACCGAAACGTCGGGTCCCGGCGTATCGTTTGAATGTGCGGAACAGACGGGCATGCATATCAATGAGGACCACTTCTTGGCGGAGATCATTGATCCCGACACGGGTGAGGTGTTGCCCGAGGGAAGCAAGGGTGAGTTGGTGTTCACCGCATTGGATAAAGAAGCGTTCCCGCTTTTGCGTTACCGCACGCGTGACATCTGTGTGCTTACCCGCAAACCCTGCTCGTGCGGACGTACCCACATCAAGATGTCCAAACCGATGGGCCGCAGTGACGATATGATGATCATTCGCGGTGTCAACGTGTTCCCGAGTCAGATCGAAACCGTGCTTTTGAACGAAGGATATCAGCCGAACTATCAGATCGTTGTGGATCGCGAAAACAATACCGATACCTTCGACGTGCTTGTGGAAATGAATCCCGATCAGGTCATTGATACGGTGCGCGGTGTGGCGGCACTGGAAAAATCGCTTGCCAATGCCATGAAGACGATGCTCGGCATCAACCCGTCGGTGCACTTGGTGGCACCCAAGAGCATCACCCGCAGTGAAGGCAAAGCGGTTCGCGTGATCGATAAACGTAAATTGGTGTAAGGAGGCTGTTTGTTATGACCATTAAGCAACTTTCGGTTTTTGTGGAAAACAAAGAGGGCAAATTGGCGCAGATCATGCAGATACTGGCTAAAAACGGTGTGGATATCCGTGCGCTTTCGTTGGCAGACACCACCGATTACGGCATTTTGCGTATGATCGTGAACGATACCGATAAAGCGGTGGCCGCACTGCAGGCGGAACACTGTGTGGTATCGGTGAACGAAGTGCTCGGCGTGGCGGTGGACGATACCCCCGGCGGCTTTGCCGCGGCGGTGCAGGCTCTGTCGGATAACGAGGTGAATCTTGAGTATGTCTATGCATTTATCACTCCGCAAAAGGGTTATGCCTACGTGGTGATGCGTGTGACGGATAACGACACGGCTACTAAGATTCTGCAAAATGCGGGCGTTAAAGTGTTGAGCGATGAGGAACTGCACGAAATGTTCCGCTGAAAATTTTTCAAAAACACTTGCAAAGAACCATAAATTCGTGTATACTACCTATGCTCGCCGAACGGCGAGCATATATCCGCCCGTGGCGAAGCTGGATATCGCAGTGGATTCCGATTCCAAAGGCCGGGGGTTCGAATCCCTCCGGGCGGGCCAAAACAAAAAACAGTGACCGACAGGTCACTGTTTTTTGTTTTAGCTTTCAAGAGGAGGGATTCGAACCACGAAAGGGAGCGAACAGCGCGCAGGGCGCGCTGAGGAGCGACGAAGAAACACTCCGGTGGAGTGTTTCGCCTTTCGTCCAACCGAGCGTAAGCGAGGGCGACCGAACAGGGGTGAGAACGCCACCACAGAGGGACGACCGACAAGTTTGGTAAAGAGGTGGGTCAAAAGGCGGGTCAATTTTGTCGGCCTGCGGTGTGTAATACCGCGCCTTTCAAAACATAAAACCGTAAGAATTCATTTTTTACTTGCAAAACGTAAAAGTTTTTGATATACTATTTCTAATAGATTATATTTTTGGGAGGAACATACATATGAAACGCATTCTTTCTGTTTTGTTAGCGCTGGCTATGGTGTTCTCGCTTGCGGCTTGCAGCGGTGGTGCAACCACTATGACGATGGGTACCGGCAGTCCTACGGGTACCTACTATGCCTACGGCGGCATTGTCGGCCAATACATTACCAACAACGCGGGCATTAAGGTGAACGCGGTTTCGACCGGCGGTTCCAAGGATAACATTCAAGGTATTGATGCCGGCGACTATCAGCTGGGCACCGTGCAGTCGGACGTTATGCACTACGCTTGGAACGGTACCCGTTCTTTCGAAACGGACGGTAAGATCGAAACCTTCCGCACGGTGGCGGGTCTGTACGCCGAAGCGGTGCAGCTCATCACGGTCAATCCCGAAATTCAGTCGGTTGCCGACTTGAAAGACAAGAAGGTTTCCATCGGCGCACCCGGTTCGGGCGTGTACTTCAACGCGATGGACGTGTTGGCGGCGGCGGGTCTGACCGAAAACGACGTCAAACCGCAGTATCAGAACTTTGACGAGAGTGCCGACGCACTGAAAGACGGTAAGATCGACGCTGCTTTCATCGTGGCGGGCGCTCCCACTCCGGCGATCACCGAACTCGCGATGACCAACGCGAATACCCGCTTGGTGCCGATCGACGGTGCGATTGCCGAAAAGCTGATGAAGGATAACACCTTCTACTCGGTGTACAACATTCCCGCCAACACCTACAAGAATCAGGCGGCCGATGTGACCACCGTCACCGTCAAAGCGACCTTGATCGTGAGTGCGGATGCGGATGAAGATGCGGTGTATAAGTTGACTGCCGCGATCTTCGACAATACGGAAGCCATTTCCAAAGAGCATGCCAAGGGCACGGAACTGAGCCTCAAGAACGCGACCGAAGGTTTGACGGTGCCGTTCCATGCGGGTGCAGCGAAGTACTTCAAAGAAAAGGGTATTGAGGTAAACGCGGGATAAGTTCCCGATAACGCAGATTTCGGACAGTCTGACAACTGCGGCCTATTCCGTCGCGGTTGTCGGACTGTTTTTTTCATTGAAAGGTGTGAGATCGTGATATTCTCAAAGAAGAAAAATGCCGTGCCCGAAGCACCGATGGATCTGGATGCGGTTATGAAAAAATTTGACCGCGAATCCAATACGCGTGTGTGGGAAGGCCCTGCTAAGTGGGTGGTCAACAGCATTTTGGCGGTGTTTTCGCTGTTTTGTATTTACGTGACCTTTTTCGCCACATGGTTGGACGTGGTGCGTTTGTCCAGTTTTGTGGGATGTATCGTGCTGATCGGCTTTTTGATCTATCCCGCCAAAAAGGGGATGCAGAAGGCGAACCGTATGCCGTGGTACGATATTGCGTTGATGCTGGTCGGTTCATCTTCTTTCTTTTATTACACCGTTGATGCGGTGAACATTATTCAGCAGGGCAACAAATTTGAATGGTATCAGATCGTGATCGGTGCGATCGGTATTTTGTGTTTGCTTGAACTCTGCCGCCGCTGTGTGGGCATTCCGATCATTGTGGTGGCGGTCGCCTTTATCGTGTACGCCATCGGTTGGGGCCTCAGCAACCCCGATATGCTCAAACGCGTGGAAGGCTTGGTGGGCAAACTGTTTTACACCACCACGTCGGGTATTCTTTCGGTGCCGGTGAACACCTGCTCGAAATACATTGCCATCTTCATCATCTTCGGTGCGTTTTTGGAACGCACGGGCATTGCGGATTTCTTCATTAAGATCTCCAATGCGGTGGTGGGCGGTTTCTCGGGCGGTCCTGCCAAGGTGGCGGTGGTTGCCAGTGCGCTGGAAGGTATGGTTTCGGGTTCTTCGGTCGCCAACACGGTCGGTTCCGGTTCGGTGACCATTCCGCTGATGAAAAGAACGGGTTACAAACCCGAATTTGCCGCCGCCGCCGAAGCATCGGCCTCTACGGGCGGCCAGATCATGCCGCCCATTATGGGTGCCGCCGCGTTCTTAATGGCGGAAAACATCGGCGTGTCGTACAGCAGCATCGTGGTGCGTGCCATTCTGCCCGCGTGTCTTTACTTCCTCGGCGTGTTCATCGCGGTGCATTTGGAAGCGAAGAAAGAGGGCTTGCGCGGCCTTACCAAAGAGGAGCTGCCTCGCTTTCTGCCGTTGCTGAAACAAGCGTATTTGCTGCTTCCGCTGATCCTGCTGATCGCGTTGGTCAGCTCGGGTTCGCGTTCTATCGCTTACGCTGCGGCGATCGCTATTGTGGCGGCGATCGTGGTCGGTTTGTTTAACAAAGAGAATCGCATTACGCCCAAACGCATCTGGGAAGCACTCGCCGCAGGCGGTCAGGGTATGATCACCGTGGCGGTTGCGTGCGGTGTGGCGGGGATCATCGCCGGCACCATCACCATGACCGGCCTTGCCACCATGCTGATCAACGGCATCTTGACACTGGCGGGTGACAAGGTGATCATTGCCCTGTTTTTGACGATGCTTACCTGCATTGTGCTCGGTATGGGCGTGCCCACCACGGCGAACTATTGCATTATGGCGGCGACTTGCGCGCCCATCCTTATCAAGATGGGCGTGCCGGATATTGCGGCACACTTCTTCGTGTTCTATTTCGGCATCGTGGCGGACTTGACCCCGCCGGTGGCCTTGGCGGCATACGCCGGTGCGGCGATCGCACAGGCAAACCCGATGAAGACGGCGATAACCGCAACGAAACTGGCCATCGGTGCGTTTATCGTGCCCTACGTATTTGCGCTGAGTCCCAATATGCTGTTCATCGATGCAACGGTGTGGGATGTGGTGTCGATCTGTGTCACCTCGTGCATTGGTATATTCGGTGTATCGGCGGCACTGGAAGGGTACTTCTTGCGGAATATGTCGTGGTATGAACGCGTGCTCAGTGCAGCAGGCGGGTTGCTTTTGATCTATCCCGGTCTGGTGACCGACGTGATCGGTCTGTCTTTGGTGGCGGTCGTGCTGATCGTCCAGTTGGCAAAAGGCAAGTCCCGCAAGGCACTGTCTGTGTAAATTTTCAAACCGTTGTTTCGTGTGAGCGAAACAACGGTTTTTTATGAGCATATTTGCTCTTGTCAAACCCTGTGCCTTATGGTATACTGTGGAAGAAGGAGAGGTGTAAATGATGGGCGTTGAAAATTATCCTTGGAAAGGGCGCGGGCTGTGCCTGTTTGCCCCCCTGCCCGATGAGGTGGATGCATTCTGCCGCTATGTGGAGGAGGAACTGGTAGCCGATAAGATCGACACCGTGTTGCTTATCATTCGTTATAATTATGCGTTTGAGAGCCACCCCGAATGCCGCGGTGAACATCCGCTTTCCCGTGCGGACGTAGAAAAAATGGTGGCGACCTGCCGCCGCCACGGCATAGAACTGATTCCCGATATGAACCTGCTCGGCCACCAGACGGTGCAGGATACTCACCGTCCCGACGGCCTGCTCAAAGGGCATCCCGAGTTTTCCGAAACCCCCGTTGAGCAAGAGCCGGAATATTGCTACAGCATCTGTGCCACCAATGAGCAGGCGTTCGAAGTGGTGTGCGACCTGATGGAAGAAGTGATGGACGCCTTCGACGCGCGGTATATGCACGTTGGTATGGATGAGGTGTTTTACATCGGGGATTGCGAGCGTTGCAAAGCCAGCGGCAAAGATAACGGCGAGTTGTTTGCCGATTGGTGTAACCGCTTGGCGGCACGCATTAAGGCCAAAGGCGCCGTCCCGATGATGTGGGGCGACCGTTTGTTGAACTCGTTTGATTTCGGATACGGTCCGTGGGATGCCAGCCAAAACGGTACGTGGACGGCACTGCCGCTGTTGGATAAAGATTATATTATAACCAACTGGCACTACCACAACTGGCCGCACTTCCGTTCGGTAGAGGTGTTTGCCGAAGCGGGACTCAAAATTTGGCTGTGTCCTTTCGCAAACTCCGAAAATGCCAAACTCTATTTGGATTATGCTTTGGAGCACGGCGGGGATAACATTCTCGGCGTGATGGAAACCACGTGGGTTCCTGCGCGGTATATGATGGGATGCGCCGAAGGACGTGAACAGTTCGACGACGGCAGATGGTATAAAGACAGCATGAAAAACATTCGCCGTTGCTATGCGTGGTTGTTCCGCCCCGAGGAATTCGAAAAGGATTACCCGCCGCTCGGCGCCGTGACTTACGAATAAATCGAAACATAAAAACAGGCAGTTCGTTAAAACTGCCTGTTTTTTACGCTGCGGCGGAACATTTTACTTGACTACCGTGGAAAAGTGTGGTACAATCGCTTTAACTAATTGCTACGGCAAAGCGTAAAATTGTGTAGGAGTGTATGTTATGACAGAGCAAATGCAACATTTGCTGGCGATGGCGATCTATATGCTCGCCGTTATCGGCATCGGTATCTTTTTCGCGAAACGTGCGAACAAGGATGCGGAATCGTATTTCTTGGGCGGCCGTTCGCTCGGCCCGTGGGTGGCGGCGTTCAGCGCCGAAGCTTCGGATATGTCGGGTTGGCTGCTGATGGGCTTGCCCGGCCTTGCGTATTGGACGGGGCTGGCGGATGCCGGTTGGACGGCGATCGGCCTGTTTGTCGGTACGTATTTCAACTGGTTGATCGTTTCACGCCGTCTGCGCCGTTACAGCGAGCGGGTGGAGGCGATCACCATTCCCGGCTTTTTCTCCAAGCGTTTCCATGAGAAGAGCAAGATCATTTTGATCCTCTCCTCGCTGTTCATCATTATTTTCTTCACGGTATATGCAGGCCAGTGCCTTTCGGCGTGCGGCAAACTGTTTATGAACCTGTTCGGTCTGGAATATCACACGATGATGATCGTGGCGGCGGCCTTCGTGTTGTTGTACACCTTCCTCGGCGGTTTCTTGGCCGAGAGTGCTTCCGACTTTATGCAAGCCATCGTGATGGTATCGGCGTTGGTGGCGTTGCTGACCATGGGCGTTGTCAGTGCGGGCGGTATCGGTGCCGTGATCGATAACGCCAAGAGTTTTGACGGTTTCCTGTCGCTGTTCACCACCTCCACGCCGTCCGCAACCCAAGTGAACGTGTTCGGTGCCGGCAAGCCCTATGGTTTCCTCTCCATTTGCTCCTGTTTGGCGTGGGGCCTTGGCTACTTCGGTATGCCGCAGGTGTTGCTTCGCTTTATGGGTATTCGCTCGGAAAAAGAACTCACCCGTTCGCGCCGTGTGGCCACCGTGTGGCTGTTTATCGCGATGGGGGCGGCGTTGATGATCGGCATTGTCGGCCGCAGCGTTTCAAACATCAATTACCTCTCCAACGCCCAAGCGGAAAACATCTTTATCGATACCGCCACCACGTTCCTACCGCCCATTTTGGCGGGTCTCGCGTGTGCAGGTATCTTGGCGGCATCCATCAGTTCCTCCGACTCCTATTTGCTGATCTCTACTTCGGCGCTGGCGGAAAACATCTATCACGGTATCATCAAAAAGGATGCCACCGATAAACAGATCATGTGGGTATCTCGTATTGCGATGGCGGCGATCACCTTGATCTCGATGGTGATCGCGTGGGATGCAAACAGCACCATCTTCGGTATTACCTCCTTTGCGTGGGCAGGTTTCGGCGCCACCTTCGGCCCGTTGATGCTGTTTTCATTGTTCTGGAAACGCACCACCTACGCCGGCGCGATCGCCGGTATGGTCAGCGGCGGCGGTATGGTGTTCTTCTGGAAGTTGGTCATCAATCCGCTGGGCGGTGTTTGGAGCGTTTACTGCCTGCTTCCTGCGTTTATTTTGTCCGCTGTGGTGATCGTGGCGGTTTCGCTGCTCACCCCCGCTCCGTCGGCGGAAGTTGCCGAGGATTTTGAGGCGGTTAAACAAGCGTAATACTTCAAAAAAGGCGAGAAACTCGCCTTTTTTGTTTTTTTACTGGACGAAAAGGCGAAAAGATGGTATACTGTATATGGTAAAGACTATTATATTTTAAGGATGGAACGATATGGATTGGTTGAGGGACCTTTTGGCGAACCCGCTGCTGGTAACGGCGGTCGGTTCGTGGCTGATCGCACAGGTGATAAAAACGATCATCCACGCGATCATTTATAAAAAACTGGATCCGGCGCGTTTGTTCGGCGATGGCGGTATGCCCAGCGGTCACTCCGCCACCGTGACCTCGCTCGCGACCATCAGCGGGTTGGTGTACGGTTTTGCCTCCTTTCAGTTTGCCGTTACGGCGGTGCTGGCCATCATTGTGTGTCACGATGCCACGGGGGTGCGGCAGGAAACGGGAAAACAGGCGGTGCTGCTTAATGAGTTGGTGCGTGCGTTTGAGGCGCTGACCACCGAAGACCTGCCCGAGATGAAATTGAAGGAATTTGTGGGGCATACTCCCGTGCAGGTGCTGGCGGGCACGTTAGTGGGGGTGCTGAATGCAATCGGCATGTATTTTTTGTTGGTATAACACAAAACAAGCAGTCTTCGACTGTGCAATATTTCCAATAAATTCTTTTGTGGTATTCTGCTAAAATTTTTGCGACACAGTTACAAAAGCCTATTGACAATTTCCGTTGAATGCGGTATCATATTGGTGTTAGAACGGGGGATGTGACGTCCTCACGATCAACAAATCATTATAGGAGAGTGTAAACAATGAAAAAGGTATCCAAAATCCTTGCGGTGATCCTTTCCGTTTGCCTGCTGTTCTCGTTGACGGCAATCTCGGCCGGCGCTGTTGCGGAAGCAATTCCGAACGACCACAAGCGCCCCTCCGTGACGGCAAAGCAGGTGACCACCCGCCCCAACATCGACGGTAAACTCGATGATGCCACTTGGAAACAGGCGACCAAATCGCCCTTTACGCAGGCTGCTTTGCAGGCCGGCGCCGGTATCCTGTGGTCCTATCCCGAAACCGGCGGTGGATATACCGAGCTGCCGGAAGACGGCGACGGTGATTTCTACCTCGGTTGGGACAGCGAGTACATCTACTTCGCTTTGGAAGTTCAGGATGAAGAGCACGTGAACAACCAGAGCCAGGGCCACCTGTTGTGGCGTGACGACTGCTTGCAGATCCAGATCGGCCACAGCCGGCAGAGCATGTTCGACGATTCCGCTCGTTTTGAGCTCGGTTTTGCGCTTAACGACAAGAATGACCGTCAGCTCGGCTTCCGTTGGACCGATACGACCGGTTTGGTCGGTGACTTCCTGCGTGCCGGTGCGACCACCGATATGAGCAAGGGTGCCGGTGCCGACTATTACTACTACGTCGGCCGTAACGACAGCAAGTACACCACCACCTATGAGATCGCGCTGAAGCACTCTTGGCTTGGCGGCGACGGTCTGGTTAACGGTGATACGTTCATGCTTGGCTTTGCGCTGCATCTGCAGGAGGATGCTCTGCCGGAAGCTTGCTTGGGCGACCCCTCTACTTACAACGGCTACTTCATGGAATGGGCAAAGGGTCTGGTTTTCGGTAAGACTTTGTCCGAAGCCGGTGTTATTACCTGTAGCGCTTCCGGCGGCGGTTCGGTAACTCCTCCGCCCGCCAACGATCCTACCACTACCGCCAAGACCACTGCCAAGCCCACCACCACCAAACCCGGTCAGACCACCAAACCCGGTCAGACCACCAAACCCGGTCAGACCACCAAATCCGGTCAGACCACCAAACCCGGTCAGGTCGTGACCACCGAAGCGCCGACCACCACGACCGTGGCGATCGATGACGTGGAAGTGTTCATCTACAACGCGGAAACGGCTGTGGATGCGGATGAAGAAGTTGTGAACGCGGTTGCGAAGGACTTTGCAGACAAAGAACTGAGTGTCAAGACGCTGATCGCTCCGGACGACAAGTCCAAGTTGAGCGGTATTCCGTCCGAGAACCTGCTCGGTGTTTACGTGAAGGATCGCAAGGGTCGTTTGAAGAAGATCGAACCCACGATGGAAAAGGGTACCGACGCGGAAGGCAACGAAGTCGAAGTGCCGGTGTACGAAGTGGGTGAGAAGGCGGAAGTCGTTCTCGCATACGAGGCGATCCCCACCACCACGACCGAAGAAGTGACCACCACGCTCGCGGATGCGACCACCACGGCTAAGACCGCAAAGCCGACCAAGGCTACGCAGGCGGCCGACGGTGAAGCGGATGACGAGGCAGGGTTCCCCTGGTGGATCATCGTTGTGGCGGTTGTCGTTGTGGCGGCTGTCGTGGCGGCTGTCATCGTGATGAAGAAGAAGGGTGCTGCTGCTACTGAAGAAGCTCCCGCCGAGGAAACCCCCACGGATGATGCGGAATAATCGGTAACTCCTTCATAACAACGCTATAGACTAAAAAAACGCCCGTTGCGCTTGCAACGGGCGTTTTTCTGTGTAATGCGTTTGAATGCGCGCGGGATTTCAAAGTTATAGACCTTGAAAAGTCGGGCGACGAAAGAAGCCTCGCCTCCCCTGTGCAAGGGGATTCCCCCGCGTGCGGGGGAAATGTCCGCAAAGCGGACAAAAGGGGCCTGTCTCCGGGAGGAAAGGTGGGTCGCCGCAAGGCGACTCGGAGGGGTTGCAAGTCGAGAGCGTAAACAATCCCTCAGTCGGCTGCGCCGACAGCGCCCTTTACACAAGAGAGCCTTGGAGTGGCCGATTTGGTGGTTGTAGATGAGGATCATAACGTTATACGGGTGATATAAAGCCTAAAATGTGCCGTCGGCACATTTTCTTAACGCGTCGGCCCCTTTGAGAAAAGAGAAAAGGATGGCGTTTCAAATAGGGGTATATGCAACGGATAGTGTCTATATTTGTTTTGTAACACAAGGCTGTCGGCAAAACAACCAAAAGAAATTGATGCCATCTATTCAAACCGCCGATTTTGTGCGGTGTAACAAAAAACCGCCAAATATTCATTGAAATTTTTTATCTTTTCCTATATAATATAGGCAACTGCAAGGCGGAGTGTACCGCCTTGCGGAAAATTGTTGTGAAAGGAAGATTTCCAATGGCAAAGAAAATTTTGTCCTGGGCACTCGCTTGTGCGCTGATCCTCACTTGCTTCAGCGGCATTGCGCTGATCGGCGCGGCAGACGAGTTGCCCACCCCGTACGTGTGGTACACGGTTGACCAAACGACGGGCGAAGTTACGGCCAGTCGGACGGCAAATGTCTCTCCGCTGGATCCGTACGTTTCCACCGAGATCCCGGGAGGTAACGGCTACGGCCTGAAACTGACGGGCGACTGGCAAGGTATCTGGATCGGCAGCGATGCTATGTACGGTATTGCTGAAGATGCGAGCGTTACCTTGTTGGTCGAGTATTACGTCGAGGGCGACAAAAAGCTCAACGATCAGCTGTTCCGCATTATGCCCGCATCGGTTTACGATGCGAACGGTGTGGCACAGGCGGGCGAGCAGTGGATCGACTACTTCGCCGCCGGCACTGTCGGTGACGGTAAGGGCAACGACGTGATCGAGCTGAACAAGACGGCGGTCATGGCGTACACCTATCCCGCGGCTCAGCTGGATGCGATCCGCAACGCCGGTATGGCGATGGGCATCAAGGGCTGCTACGGCGGCACCGATTGCGTGTACATCAAGTCGATGAAATGGGTGGATTCCAAGTATCTGAACACCCCCGTGGGCGCTGCTTGCTACTCGTTCGAGCCGACAGCGCTGACTCCCTACTATCCGGATGCTACGGCGATCTTCACGAAGGATATGAAGACCCATCCCGAAGGGGACGTCTTTACGCACTTCCAGGTGTACGGCGCTCCTGCGGCGACCGACAGCAGCGTGAACAAGCCGGTGTACATCAAGGTCTACACCAAGGCGGGTTACGAAAACACCACCATTGTGTTGCAGAATTTTGAGGCGTACACGGCAGGCGGCCGCTGGGCGTGCGATAACGGTTATGCACAGCCGTCGATCACCGTGACCAACGGTGTGGGCGGCGTGCTGTTGCCTGAAACCAGCTTCACCAATGCGAACAACGGTGGTTCCTTCCGTGTCACTCAGGCTCTGGCGAATCAGATCTCGCGCATTGAAGTGTACGATGCAGCGACCTATTGTGTCAGCGGCGGCGTCGATGCGGCGATGAAGGAGGCACTCCACAACGCGTTGGTCGAGACCGGTTACGGTGTCACCACCGAAGGCGCTTTCGATTACACCGCTTCCACCCCCGGCAACACCGGCACGGTCACTTGTAACGCGTGCGGTGAGGTGATTGCGGAGGGCGAGGTGACTTATCCGCCCGTATACGCATCCTTTGATACTGCAACGGGTGAATTGGTGCGTAAGGGCATGGTGCTCGGTGCATCCGGCGGCGTGGGCCGTACGGACGTTATGCAGATTCCTGGCACCGATGAATACGGTATCCGTTTGGATAATGACTGGTCCGGTTTCTGGACCGGCGGTACCATGATGGCGAACGTTCCCGCCGGCCAGAGCGTGACCATGGCGGTGGAATACTACATCACCGGTGACGTGAGCGGCCGTCAGCAGCTGTTCCGTTATCAGTCCTATGCCGGCATGGATTGGAAGGATATGTTCACCGATACCGAGAAACTTGTCGGCGGCACCAGCGGCCTGTTCTTCCACACCTACACGGCGGAAGAAATGGCGGCGATCGGCACGGGTGACTTCCGTTTCACCGTTTTGGGTTGCGGCCCCGGTGCGGAGCGCGTGTACATCCAGTCGATGAAGCTCATTAACACCGATTTCGTGAAGCCGCTGATCACTTCCGGCGATTTCGCGATGGCGGATCTGGCGGGCCGTCCGATCTGCGACTACTATCCCGACATCACGGCGTATGAGAACGTGAACGCGGATGTTCGCTTGTTGGAAGCGACCGAGACGTTTGAAGGTTATCACTACATCCGTGTGTACGGTGCTGTGGCGGGCAATGCCGACAACACCAACCGCAAGATGCTCGCAAAGATCTATGCAAAAGAAGGTCACGAAAACGACCACATTCCGAGCGACTATCGTTTCAACTACGATTCGAGCAACGAGGATGGTAGCTTTAAGTGGACCGGCTTCCCGGCGTTCGATTTTGTGGACGGCGTGGCAGAAGTTGAGTTCGATGCCTGTTTGAAGAATCGTTTGAACGACGCCGGTTCCTTCCGTGTCATTAAGAACTACGAAGACGTTATTGCGCGTATTGAAATCTACAACGTGGAGGAAGAATGCGCCCATGCGAACGTCACCACCGTGACGGTGGATGCGACCTGCACGACCGACGGTTCGGTTACCGTGACGTGCGATGCTTGCGGCGAAGTGGTTTCGACCGAAGTCATCCCCGCAACGGGTCACCAAGATCTCACCACCACCACGGTGGATGCGGATTGCACCACCGACGGCAGCATCACCGTAACGTGCGACTCTTGCGGCGAGGTCATCTCGACCGAAGTTATCCCCGCAACCGGTCACGTGAACACCACCACCGAAACGGTGGATGCGACCTGCACGACCGACGGTTCGGTCACCGTGACCTGCGCTTGCGGCGAAGTGATCTCGACCGAAGTCATCCCCGCACTGGGTCATAAAGACCCCACCGGT
>SVPM01000050.1 GCA_015065865.1 Oscillospiraceae bacterium
GGCGCGGCAACTCTGCCCCCGCCGACGATACAGCCGCCACCACGACCGCCGCGGCCGTGACGACCAGCACAACGGCAACGACCACCGTGGCGACCACCACGACGACCGAAACGACCGCCACAACCACCACGACCACCGCAACAACGGTAACCACTACGCGCGCGACCACGGCGTCCACCACCAAAACGGCGCCGACCACCGCGGCAACCGCGCCGCCCGATACCACCGGACATTACGTGCAGACCAATGTTCCCGCGTGGAATTTGCGACTGGTGAACGGGTGGAACCCTCTGCCCGAGGATTACGATTACGAAGCCAATTTGATCGATTTCGGCAGCGGGCGACTGTTTGACGTCCGCGCCGCCGAAGCACTGCGGAATATGATCGCAGCGGGCAAAGCCCACGGTATCTATCCCGTTTCGCTGTTCCGTCCTTACGCGTTGCAGGTAAAACTGTTTAACAACGAAACAGCGGAATGGAAACGTGCAGGGTATTCGCAAGCAGAGGCCGAACAAAAAGCCTCCACCGAGGTGGCGCGTCCCGGCACGAGTGAGCATCATATGGGACTTGCGGCCGACCTGCTTTCCAATGGGTATTCTTCGCTGGTGCAAAGTTACGATAAGACCGACGGGTTCAAATGGTTAAAAGAACACTGCGCGGAATACGGCTTTATCCTGCGCTATCCCAAAGAGAAAGAACACATCACCGGCGTGATCTACGAGCCGTGGCATTATCGCTACGTCGGGGTCGAAGCCGCAACGGTCATTATGTCCCGCGGCATCTGCTTGGAAGAATATTTGGCAGAAACCTACGGATAAAAGAGGTAACACTATGGCAAAAAAACGTTCCCGCAAACGGCGGCGTGCTTTCCGCCTGCTGTTGGTAGTGGCGGCCGCCGCTATCGTGATTCTGAGTGTGGTTTTGATCCTCTTCGCCCTCGGCCGTGCGATCGCCGCGGGCGGCGACGACAGCACGACCCCCACGACCGTGACCACCACCGCGCCCACGCGACCCACCGCCGTGTTTGTGGACGGACATTACGTGCAACAGACGTCTCCCGCGTGGAATCTGCGGCTGGTAAACGGGTGGAACCCCCTGCCTGCCGACTACGATTACGAGGCAAATTTGGTCGATTTCGGCGGCGGACGTATGGTGGATTCCCGTGCCGCCGAGGCTCTGCAAAAAATGCTCACGGCAGGAAAGGCCCACGGCTTGCGCCCCGTATCACTGTTCCGCGCCTATGATCTGCAGGTGAAACTGTTTAACAACGAAGTGGCAGACTGGAAAAAAGCGGGTTTCTCACAAGCAGAGGCTGAACAAAAAGCCTCCACCGAAGTGGCACGCCCCGGCACCAGCGAACATCACACGGGGCTTGCGGCGGACATCCTTTCGGACGGGGTGTATTCGCTGGAGGAATCCTTTGAGGATACCGAAGCGTTCAAGTGGTTGAAAGCACACTGCGCGGAATACGGCTTTATTCTGCGGTATCCCAAGGAGAAAGAAGATATCACGGGTGTGATCTACGAACCGTGGCACTATCGCTACGTCGGGGTCGAAGCCGCAACGGCCATCATGTCCCGCGGCATCTGCTTAGAAGAATATTTGGCGGAAGTATATTCCTAAAGCAAACAAGGGCAAGCGATCGTTCGCTTGCCCTTGTTCTTTATCTTTTATTCCGCAGGTGTCAACACGCCGTTTTCATCTGCCGTGTAGCGCCCCGAAGCGCACAGGCCGTTGGTCTTAACCGCCGCAACGGTGAAGGTCTTGCTCACATTTACTTTACCGTGCGTACCGCTGACGTAGTAAAGGTTTCCCACACTATCCTTCACAACACCCGCATAATCGGGTGCCATACCGTCCGCACCGTAGTAGGCACCGTTTACGACCGTACTTCGCACCATATGACCGTTCTCATCGAAATAGCAACGGCGATTGCGCGTAAGTCCCGAGTTGTTCACGTTCGTGAGAACCTGTATTTTTTGTTTCACATACGCACCGCCGTCGTTAACGTAGTACCAGTGCCCTTTGTATTCGACCATACCCGCATACGGCGTGCGCGCACCGTTTTCATAGTAATGACCGTCCGCGTCGTAGATACGCGTTTCCTCCAGCATACGGCCGTCGGGATAGAAGGTACGCAAACACGCTTTCGGCAACAGACCGTTCAAATTACTGATGTAGAAAAAGCCGCCCGCATTCACCTTGCCGTTATTATTGACGTAATACTTTGCAATGTTCCATTCGACAAGGCCGGCGTACGGAGTGAGTTTACCGTGTTCATTGAAGTAATACCCCTCGTACACGCCCTCCGTCGTATTCATACGGCCGTTTTTATCGAAATAGTAGATACCGCGTTCAAACGGCAGACCGTTCACGTTGGAAACCATATAGCGACCGGTTCGCACGTTACCGCCCGAACCGACGTAGTAATAGGCGTCCTCCACCTGCACCAGACCGACATCCGCCATAACCTTGCCGTCGTAACGGTACTTGCCGTTTTCGACCGTGGAAAGTGTCAGCACCACCGTCTTGGTGTCACCGCACGCGGTACAGGTGTAGGTCTTAGAACCGTTCGCTTCGGCGGAGGGTTCCGCCAACACCGTGCCTGCATCCCATGCGTGGCCGAAAGCGGGGATCGACCGCGGTGCTTCGATCACCGTATCACAAGACTCACAGTGGCTGCCCGCGGTAACGCCGTTTGCAACGCAACTCGGCGCGGCCGCTTGGTCGTGCACGATACGCTCGTGCACGGTCACACGCGTGGTGTTGCACAAGTCACATTGCGGGTCACAATCGGCCGTCCAGATATGTTCCCGAACGCACGGCGTGTTATAGGCAAAGATCGCCTCGTCAAAAACGGTATTGTAAGACTTCACGTCCACTCTCGTATAATCGCTCGCCTTACCGACGTAATACACGTCCGTCAGTGCCGTTTGATGAAACGCATTCGCATAGATGACCGCGGTATTCTTCGTAATGTACAGCGTGGTCAAAGCGGTCACGCCGCGGAACGCGTTCGCGGGGATCTGCGTTACCTCTTGACCGATATACACCGTAGCAAGCGCGGTACAACCGCCGAACACGGGATACACAGGCGCTCCCATCACGGTGCAATCCGCCGCGTTAAAATACACGGTGGTAAGTGCCGTACAGTTGCGGAATGCATAGTCACCGATCTTGGTAATACCCGCGGGAATGGTGAGTTCCGTGATCTTCACGCACCCCTTAAACGCATTATTGCCGATGGCTGTCACGGGATACCCCGCAAGGACGGAAGGAATTGCCACCCGACCGCCGAGCGCGGTACTCACCTTTGTGATGGTGGCTTCACCGTCGGTCACTTGATAGGTGCAATATTGTGCATCCACCTGAAGCGACCCGTCACTCTCGCCGCACACGTCACAAACGGCATCGTCACCGAACGTGTGACCGCGGGCGGAAATCTTCTCGCCCGTCTTTACCACGTCACCGCAAGCAACGCACACCGTATCGCCGCTGTATCCGTCCTCCGCACAGGTGGGAACACGATACCCGCTGTCGGCCGTATTTTCGTGCAAACAGCGGTTATAGTGCCATACGGCGTTCTGCAGCGGTGCATTATTACTGCCGAACGCGATATTCCTGCGATCCGACAGCGAACCGCCGTAATACACGTCGCTCAGTGCATCACAGCGCCAAAACGCACCGTACATAATATCCGTAACACTTGCGGAAAGCGTCACCGACTGCAGTGACGTACACCCCGAAAACAGGCTCGATTCTATACATCTCACATCGGCAAGAACAGCCGCCTTCGTAAGTTTCACACAGTCAATAAAGGCGCCCTCACCGAGGTGGGTCACACTTTCGGGAAGGGTGATCCGACTCAGTTCCTTACAATTGCTGAACGCCCCCTGCTCAATGGTCGTCACGCCGTTCTCGATCACCACCGCGGCCAGCGAGGTGCATCCCATAAACGCGCTGTTGCCGATCGTTTTCACAGCAGCGGGCACGGTGATCGCCGTAAGAGAGGCACACCCTCGGAACGCACTGTTTCCGATACGCGTCACACGGCCGTCGGCAGGAATTCGAGTAGCTTTACACCCCGCCACCAATGTGTGTTCGGCGGTATGGATAACACCGTTGCTCACACTGTGGTACACAGGGTTTCCGCTCGCTACCGCGAGGGATGCCAAAGAATCACAATATATAAACGCGTCCTCCCCGATACTCGTCGCGGTGGCGGGAATCGTGATCGCCGTAAGGGCATCGCATGCGCGAAACGCCTCCTTACCGATCCTCGTCACCCCTTCGGGAATGGTGACGGCCGTAAGCGCGCTGCACCCGTTAAAGGCCTTGTCGGCAATCGTTTTGGTGCCGACTTTAACGGTATAATTCCCGCTCAGGGTCGGTTTGGCTTCCAGCAGATGACGTCCGACGTAGAACACATCGTTCTCCCAATTGTAGTAGGACCAATAATATCCGGTTTCGTCAAAGGCATCCTGTGCAATATACTCCACGTTGTCGGAAACCTTCACCTTGTAAAGCGAGAAACATTCCCGAAAAGCAGCCTCTCCGATACTCTCCACACTATTCGGAACGACCACCGACTTTATCTCGCTGCAGCCATAAAACGCACGCGGGCCGATGCCCGTCACCGGATATCCGCCCAAAACCGACGGAACATTCACGTCCCCGCTGATCAACGTATCCACGTCGGTAATGGTAGCTTCGCCGTCGGTTACGGTATAGGTATAATAACTCTCGGTCGCTGCCGATACGGCAATTTGCCGTTCCGCCGTACCCACCGAAACCGACAACAGCACCGTCACCGCCGCCAGCAACGCGGATAACACTCGTTTCATAAAAACAAATCCCTTCTCTGTCGAATATCGGCATACTCAAGCGGCGTATTCACCCACGGCGATGCCGTTTTACAAAAGGCAACGGCTGTCGTTTGACAGCCGTTATTTTTTCTTTCTCCGTAACGCCGTAACGGGGCGGCCGACGTATAACCTCGTTGCGCTGTCCGCCAGCGCCAGCACCACGCTGAAGGCACCGACCAACACGGGAAAGGTAAACGCATATTCCACCATCGCCTGTGTGCCGTATGCCGCGACAAACGCCAAAAATCCAAAACCGAGTTGTTCGCTCTCCCGCCGCCGTATCAGCATAACACCGCTGTGTATCAAGTGGAATGCGAGATACAAAAGCAAGCACAGCGCGACGATGCCGCCCTCCACCAAGATCTGCAAAACGGTGTTGTGTGCATGCGGCGCGTGAGTACCCGCCGCCGCCAGCACCTGCCATGTGTAAAAGATGCCGCAACCCGTACCGAACACGGGATGCTTGGCAATGATCTCCAAACAAATATCCCACGAGGATAACCGTTCCAGACCCGAAATATCCAGCCTGCCGAGCGACGCTATGCGGCTCCACACCGCATCGGGAATCAACAGCATCGCCGCCAGTGCCGACATCAAAATGGTCACGATATGTCGGCGGTTGGCCACCACCAGCACCACCGCCGCCGCCACCAAGGCGATATACGCCCCGCGCGAGAAGGTGAACGCCGTACAACCGATGGCCGCCAACAGGCAAAAACGGCTGATGCCGCGACGGGACGGGTGCGGTGCGTGAAACGCATGATACGCCGCAAGCGGCGTTACCATCACCAAATACTGCGAGAGAATGTTCGGGTTGCCAAAGGTGGAGCACACCCGCACCCCGTCGATACGCAGATCCACATGAAACGGGAACACGGCGTACACCCGTTTATCCAGCCACGCCCACACCTGAAGCGGTGTTTCAAGCCCGATAAATCGCAAGAAATATTGCACGCAACCGATTGCACCCACCGCACCGAGCACCAACGTGACCGTAAACAGTGCATCATGCAACCGCTTTTTCTCACGTAACACGGTGGTGAGAGCCAAATACCCACCGAACATCATCACCCACAACCCCGTGGAGGTGAATGCCGACATCGGCTGTTTTGCAAAGGGGGCAGACAGGGCGAAGAACGCCGCGAAAGCCAACAGCACCCAGCCGATCGTTCCTATGGCAAAAGACTTTTCCTCTTTTTTTGCATCGCGGGCGGCGGCAACCACCGCCAAAATGACCAAGAACGGTGCCGCATATTCGGGCAACAGGGGGATCACACACAGATACAGCACGGCACGAAACCACGGCGCACACACGCGCGTCGTCACCGATCGCCAAAAGCCTGCCACGTCATCCCCTCCTATCCCAAAATATACTATAACATATTAACTATACACCATTCTTCTACAATTTGCAACCCCGAAATCCGTTTTGTTTGACATCCCTCTGCAAAACGGGTATACTGAAATAAAACACACCGCAAGGAGGTGACGGCAATGCACAAGTTACTCGCTTTGTTTCTTTGCCTTTTCGTGCTGTGCGGGTGCCGTGCCGCGCGCCCGCTCACAAAAAGCGGCGTGGCGATGGATACGGTGGTAAGCATCACGTTGTACGACGTGCAGGACGCCGCCTTGCTTGACACCTGCTTTTCCAAGATCAGCGAATACGAAGCGCTGTTCAGCCGCACCGACCCTGCAAGCGAGATCTCCGCACTGAACGCCGCCGACGGCGCCCCCGTGCCGCTTTCCGCCCCCGTGCGCGACCTGCTCACACGGGGAAAAGCATGGGGTGAGCGCACCGACGGCGCGTTTGACGTCACGATAGCCCCCGTAAGCGGGTTGTGGGATTTTTCCGCCGCCGCACTGCCGGACAGCACCGCTTTGCGGGAAGCGACCGCACTGGTAGACTACACCGCGCTCACCGTGACCGACCAAGGCGCCTGCCTTCCGCGCGGCCGCGCGGTGGACCTCGGCGGTATCGCCAAAGGATACACCGCCGACCGTCTGGGAGCACACCTGCGTGAAGCGGGCGTAAACAGCGCGCTTATTGACCTCGGCGGCAACATTTTAGCCGTGGGCGATAAAGGCGGCCGCCCCTTTACGGTGGGAATACGCGACCCGTTCGACGACACCGCGTTGGCCGCAACGGTAAAGGTGCGCGACCGATCGGTGGTCACGTCGGGGGTATACGAACGCTCGTTTCAAAAAGACGGCGTGACCTATCACCACATTCTGGACCCCCAAACGGGCTATCCCGTGCAAAACGGTCTGGTCTCGGTCACGATACTCTCCGCCTCCTCGGCAGACGGCGATGCTCTTTCCACTGCTTGTTTCGTGTTGGGACTCGAAAAAGGGTTGGCGCTGGTTGAAAGTTTGGCGGATACCGAGGCCTTATTCATCACCGCCGACGGTACGTTACGCCCCTCGTCGGGGTTGGTCTGGGAAGCGCTGTAACTTCTTTTTTACACCTTTTCAATGTTTTTTTGCCTTGTTCCGCAGGAAAATACTTGTTATAATATACTTGCAATCTAACAAGAAGGCAGGTAAAAACTATGAAAATGCGCGTACCCTCCATCCCGCTGATCACGGTAGACCCGTATTTTTCCGTATGGACGCACGACCGTTTGAACGACCGTTTTCCCACCCACTGGACGGGTTCACGCAACGCGATGCTCGGTACCGTAACGGTGGACGGCGAACGGTTCCGTTTTCTCGGCCGTTCGGGCGATGCGGCACTCGAGCAAGTGTCTCTCGATATGGACGTATTCTCCACCACCGCGGTGTTTCGCGGGGCGGGTATCGAACTGACCGCCATCTTCTCCACCCCCATCTTGGTGACCGATCTGTATTACGCCTCCCGTCCGGTTTCGTATTTGAAACTGGCGGTGAAAACGTTGGACGGCCAACCGCACGAGGTGACGGCCAAGGTTTCCTGCAGTGAAGAATTGGTGCTGAACAAGGCAGGCGAAGGACGTGCGTGGTCCGAGACCGCCGCGGTTGCGGGTGCCGCCGCCGTGCGGATGGGCAAAGGCGATCAGCATCCCCTGTGGCGTTCGGGCGACCTTATCCGCATCGACTGGGGATATTTCTATCTTGCCGCTAAGGGTAACGGCACCGTCGGCAACGAGGTGTTTGAAAATATGTATGCCGTGTGGGCAGAAACGCCCGTGGAAGAGGAAGCACTGTTTGCATTCGCATTCGACGATATCGACAGCATCGAATATTTCAAGAAACCTCTGAAAGCCTATTGGAAAAAGGACGGCAAAACGATCGAAGAAGCGATCGCCGAGGCGTTCGGCGACTATGAAGAAATCACCGCCCGCTGTAAAGCGTTCGGCGACTCCTTTGTGGCGGAAGCCACCGAAAAAGGCGGCGAGCACTATGCCGAACTGCTCACCCTCGCCTACCGTCAGGTGATGGCGGCGCACAAAATGGTGTTGGATGAGGACGGAAACGTACTGTACATATCCAAAGAATGCAACTCCAACGGTTGCGCCGCCACGGTGGACGTGACCTACCCCTCCGCGCCGATGTATCTGCTTTACAACCCCGAGTTGCTGAAAGGTATGCTCCGTCCCGTGTTCCGTTATGCACGCACCGAGGAGTGGGTGTACGACTTTGCACCGCACGACGTGGGTCAATACCCGCTCGTGAACGGTCAGGTGTACGGCGGAAACAAACTGGAATTCCAGATGCCGGTGGAAGAGTGCGGCAATATGATCGTGCTGTGCGCCGCATTGGCGGAAGTGGAAAACGACGTCACCTTTGCGGCAGAAAATATGGATCTCTTGGAAGTGTGGTACCGCTATCTTGTCAAATACGGTGACGACCCCGAAAACCAGTTGTGTACCGACGACTTTGCGGGTCACTTGGCACACAACTGCAACCTGTCGTTGAAAGCGATCATGGGCATGGCGGGTTACAGCCGCATTTTGGAACGGCTCGGCCGTACCGCCGAAGCCGCCGAAGCGATGAACACCGCGAAGGAATACGCCGCTTCGTTCCTGCGCCGCGCCGAAAATCCCGACGGCAGTTACCGTTTGGCATACGACCGCGAAGGCACGTTCAGTTTGAAATATAACGCCATTTGGGATAAGGTGTGGGACACCAATCTGTTGCCCGATTCCTTCTTCGAAGCAGAACTGGCACGTTACCGTGCGGAAGTGATGCCCTACGGCGTACCGCTGGACAGCCGCGAAAAGTATACCAAATCCGACTGGACCGTTTGGGCGGCTTCGTTGACCGGCAAAAAAGACGACCTCTCGTTCTTCTGTGAGCGCTTGTGGCTCGCCTATAACACCATGCGGACCCGTGAGGCGATGACCGACTGGTATTTCACCGACACCTCCGAAATGCGCTCTTTCCGTCACCGCACGGTACAGGGCGGCTTGTTCATCCGCTTGATGTTCTGATTTCGGTTAACCGAATAACAAAAAGGACGGTTTCAGTATAACCGTCCTTTTTTTGTACATCCTAATCCCACTATGAAAGCGGAGGCGATGACTGTGTGCGGCATTGTGGGATACGTAGGGCAAGATAACGGAACCGAGCGTCTGCTCGGAGCACTCCAAGACTTGGAATACCGTGGGTATGATTCGGCGGGGATCGCGATGTTTCGAAAGGACGACGTGGAAGTGGTGAAAACGCGCGGCCGCCTTGCCGACCTGCGCGCAAAACTTGCGGCGGCGGGGATGCCTGCCACCACCTGCGGCATCGGACACACCCGCTGGGCCACCCACGGCGAACCGTCCGACCGCAACGCCCACCCGCACCAAAGCGGGCGTGTAACGTTGGTGCACAACGGCATCATCGAAAACTACAAAACACTCAAAACCGCGTTACTCACCGAGGGTTACGCCTTCCAAAGCGAGACCGACACCGAAACGGTAGTACACCTATTGGACTCACTGTATGACGGCGATCCCGTGGCGGCAATGCTCGCCGCACTGGATCGACTGGAAGGCTCCTTTGCATTGGGCGTGCTGTTTTCCGACCGCCCCGACGAAGTGTATGCCGTGCGGCGGGAAAGCCCGCTTGTGGTGGCGTGCAGTGAGGACGCCCGTTACTTGGCCTCCGACGTGACCGCCGTACTCCCCTACACCCGCCGCTACTACCTGCCCGAAAACGACGAGATCGCGGTGCTCACCCGCCAAGGCGTGACCTTTTTCGGGCGGGACCGCCGTGTGATCGAAAAGTCGTTGTTGACTGCCGATTGGGAACACACCGCCGCCGAAAAAGGCGGGTTTCCCCACTTTATGCTCAAAGAGATCTATGAACAGCCGCAGGCGGTGCGTACCACGCTGGCACCGTATATCCGCGACGGCTTGCCCGATCTTTCCGACTGCGGGCTGACCCCTGCGCGGCTGGCCGCTCTTTCCCGCCTGCACATCGTAGCGTGCGGCACTGCCATGCACGCAGGGCTTTCGGGGAAAAAGGCGATCACCGCACTGACCGACATTCCCGTAGCGGCAGAGGTAGCCTCGGAATTCCGTTACGCCTTGCCGCCGCTCGGCAAAAGCGACGCGGTATTGGTGATCTCGCAATCGGGCGAAACGGCGGACACCCTCGCCGCCCTGCGCGCGGCCAAAGCGCGCGGTGCACTCACCGTGGCGGTGGTAAACGTGCAGGGTAGTACCATCGCCCGTGAAGCGGACGTGACCGTTCCAACCATGGCGGGCCCCGAAATTGCGGTAGCCTCCACCAAAGCCTATATGGTGCAGTTGGCGGTGATGTATCTGTTTTCGTTACAACTGGCCTTCGCGCGAAGAAGCATCCACGCCGAAGAATGTCGCCACCTGACCGCTGTGCTTGCCGACACACCTCGCCTGCTGGAAGAATCACTCAAACTCGCCGCTTTGTGTGAAGACACCGCCAAAACGATTGCCGCAACCGAAAATCTTTTGTATATCGGCCGAGGCGGCGACTATCCGCTCGCCATGGAAGGTGCACTGAAACTCAAAGAGATCAGTTATATCCACGCGGAAGCCTACCCCGCGGGTGAACTCAAGCACGGTACCATCTCACTTATCACCGAGGGGATGCCGCTGGTTGCCGCCGTCACCGAACACCGCCTTTTGAAAAAGACAGCGGGGAACATCAAAGAGGCCAAAGCACGCGGTGCACTCACCATCGCGGTGCACGCGGACGATATGACGGTGGAGGCAGATATTTGTTTGCCCGTCCGCGTAACGGAAGATATTTTCGCGGCGATGCCCGCCGCCGTACCGTTACAGTTGCTGGCGTATTATACCGCCGTGACCCGCGGATGTGACGTGGACAAACCCCGTAACCTAGCCAAAAGCGTGACGGTGGAATAGTCGAAAAACACCGCACTTCAATCTTCTTTTCGATATTGATCCAACGTTTTGCTTTTTGCCTGTTTCAATATGTCCTCGTCTATATTCGGATATATACACTGTGCACACATTCCTAAACTGTCTATGGTCGTTTTCTCTATCGTGCATTCTCCCTTCCACTGATAGACGCAAAGGTTGTTTTCGCACTTCATAACGCAACACCTCAAGAATTATAATCATCATAGTCATTGTAACATTTCTTTTGCAATTACGCAAGCGCGTATACGCAACAATGTAAAAATGCATACAATATTTTTGAGGTGAATACTATGCATGTCAAAGATATTGTTGCCGAACGGTTCAAGAATTTATGCGATGAGCGAAACATCAAGATTAATGAGTTGGCCAATTTGTCGGGCGTTACCCCCTCTACTGCTTACAGTATGATGGATCCCAATCGTCGCGATGTTTCGATCGTGACGATCAAAAAATTCTGTGACGGATTGGACATTACGTTGGGAGAATTCTTTTCAACACCGACATTCGACACCTTAGAACAAGAGATTCGATAAAGCCTATCCGATAAAAATGCGACAAAAAGCGGAGAAAATCCAACGATTTTCTCCGCTTTTTCGTTTGGCCACCGTGACAGAGAGCCGTCCCCTGTGTTTCAATAATCACTATCTCAATCCCGATAAATGCCCAAAACCACACCAAATTTCTTATACGGTGTTGTATCAAAACATTTTGGAACGAATACAGCTGCTTATCAAGGCAGTAGAAAATGACGAGGAGTTTTATGCCATTGTGCAGATTAAAACCGCCGACAATCTGCCACCCGATTTTGTTCAAAAGGAAAAGTATTTACTTGAGAAACGGATGGCAGAATTGTCCGGTAAAGTGCGAAAGCTGTTTGATGGTCACGCTGACGGTGTTATTGATGATCGGAATTATGAAATGCTGATGAAAGATATTCAGGCAGAACAGGAAGCATTAGAACAGAAACTTTCCGCTTTGCAATCTAAAATTTCACAGCAACATAATACCGAAATATCTGTTGAGCAGTTCAGAGATACCGTCAGAGAGTGCCTTAATGTCACTGAATTAACACCGTTTATTTTATACAAACTAATTTCAAAGATTGAAATCGGTTGTTTAGAAATAGTTGATGGCGAAAAACAGCAAGTAGTTAGTGTGGAATGGAAGTTTGTTTAATGTGCTTTTGAAGTTATTAAGTTTTTGGTGGTGATATTCCAACAGGAATAATAACAGTTTTTCCTAATTTTTCTAATATTTGTAATAAGGTAGTTAAGTTCTCATGATAACTCTCAAAACGTCTATTACTTAACCACGGAAAACAAAATATTTCTTTTTTATAGGAGAATCCTATAGCCGCCATAGCTTTAAAAATTTCATTCCCAACACCGTTGAGGGAGCGCTCAAAACGGTTACTGTCTATATGAAATAAATTCTTAATATCATCATACGAACAATTTAATTTGCTATGTTCTAAGCCTTGCATTATAAGTTTTTTTACAGAATGGTTAGAAGAAAACAAAGGATCCAATTTATCCATATAACAAGCATACTTTGACAATTCATCTAAAGAAATCAATTTGTTATTCACAGTAACTTTTGGTTGTTCAAACAAAATGAAATCTTCTGGCCGATGATTATACATTGACATTAAGTAACTTATAGCCCAAATTCCTGAATCGATTTCACCTATTAATCTATTTATTCCAACTTCAAAATTAAAGCTTGCATTATTCAAAATATCTTGTGATGAATAAAAATTAGATTTGCAATGGATATAACCATCGTTAATAATACTGATTTTTTTAATATTCATTAAGTAACCCCCACTATTTGCACATCCCAAACAATTATTGGTCCAGGCCTAGCACTGACAACCGGGCCATAAACTTGAACCTTTGGATTATCTATGCCAGTATCATTCACAAATGCTGCATTTGTTTTAAACGAAATAATGAGTCCTGTATTTGTTGCACCAGAGTTTTTAATTGCATATCTAGAAGGTTTAGATTTCCATGCGTATACATATCCACCTTCCCAATTGCTTCCAACCATAGTATTGGGATCATTACCCATAATGGCTACTGCATTTTCTGCAGAAGTCACATGGTAATACGTTGTGCCATTACTCGGCGGTGGAGCAGGAATCACTTCATCTTTTTCTTCAACTTTTGGTATGGATATAGTGGGTGCTGGTGCTGTTATAGTAGTATATGTAGCAATTCCAGCACAAACTACCAAACCACCAAGCAACAGTATGCCGGATGCAATATCGGCTGGTCCAGGAACAGGAGTATCTACCTGTGACACTCCCGCTGCTACTGCAAAGTAACCACTAGCCTGCTGAAGCGTTTGAGTAAATGTATTCCATAGTTCTTTCCAAAATGTTCCTGTAGGATCTGCACGATTAACAGGATTGTTACCACAGTAGGCGAACATATTATTACCAAGAACGCCTTGTCCTGTGGATACATATCCGTCTGCATTAATAAACCTACCAATTTCAGGATCATAGTATCTTGTACCTGTTAAATAGAATCCCGTCTCCGCATCGTAGTAATACCCTCTGTACCGCAGCGGATTGATTTGGCCGATCGTGTTTGCCAGTGTGCCGGTTACCGACAGCAACTTACCCCACACGTCGTAGGAATACTCGACAACCACCGCTCCGTTGGCATCCGCAATGCCGGTGATATCACCCTGCAAGTTTTTGAGGTAATAATACTCCGCCCCGTTGTAGGT
>SVPM01000051.1 GCA_015065865.1 Oscillospiraceae bacterium
GCCGGATCTTCCGAAAGCGCGAGATAGCGCACCACCAATACGCTGAGCAGGCAAAAGAAGAATACAAACACGCAGACCACTCTTTTCGTCATCACAACTCACTCCTCTTTTGTGAGTGTGCACCCTCTTTCCCGCAACTATACAAAAAAAGCGTTCGTTTCAAACGAACGCTTAGACGGTTATAATGCTCTGCGTAATAAACTTCCTGCTTCAACGGGTCTGTCACACGGAATGCGGCACAGCATGGTTGGGTGAGGTGCGGCTTCAATGGCCGTACCTTCGCCGTCAAACAAAGCGGTCACAGAAAGCGTAAACGGAGGTTTCCCCGCTTCCAACACCTCCAACGTATCGCCTTGCACAAATCGATTGCGTTGGCTGACCGTGAGAATACCGTCTGCCCAGTCCACCGCAACCGCCGCCACTTGATACTCCCGTACATACCCGCCGTATGCAAGATTTTGCGTCGGCATACCGAAGTAAAACCCTGTGGTATACGGGCGGTGACTGACTTTTTGCAGTTCCCGTATCACCCATTCATCGGGTCGGTAATCGGCAGCGTACCCCGATGCGATAAACCCGTCGGTCGCTACACGGTAAGCGTTGGTGGTAACGGCGGCGTAATAGGCCGCTTTGGCACGCCCTTCGATTTTGAATGACGTTACCCCTGCGTGATACAGATCGGGGATATGTTCGATCATATTCAAGTCGTTTGCATTAAAAATAAAGGAACCGTTTTTGGTTTCTTCTACCGTATACCGCGCATCGGGTGCAGAGGGTTCGATCACCTCATAGCGCCAACGACACGGCTGTGCACAGTCACCGTGATTGGCATCACGCCCCGCAAGGTAATTGGAGATCAAGCAACGTCCCGAATAAGACATACACATAGCCCCGTGCACAAAACACTCCAGCTCCAATGCTGACGGTGTTTTTGCACGGATCTCGGCAATTTCCGCAAGTGAAAGTTCGCGTGCAAGCACCACACGGGATGCACCAATATCGTAAAGTTCACGGGCCGTCGCGTAATTCACCACGCCGAATTGTGTGGAAATATGAAGCGGCAGGTCGGGTGCGTAACGTTTCGCCATACCGATAACACCCATATCCGCCACGATCAATGCATCTACCCCCGCTGCCGCGGCGGCTTCAAAATAGCGGGGCAACTGTGCGATCTCCTCGTTACGCGGCAAGATATTACAAGTCAAATACACAGCCGCACCTTTTTGATGGGCTTTTTGAACCGCCGCGGCAAGCGCGGTTTCATCAAAATTCTGCGGGGCGGTACGCATCCCGAAATGTGTCATCGAAAGATACACCGCATCGGCACCGTATTGCAGTGCCGCATCCAAGCGTTCGGCATCTCCTGCCGGCGCCAAAACCTCAGGCTTTTTCGGCACCGTTCACTCCCCCTGTCTTTCTTGAATTTGGGCCCATACCGCCAAGTGCTCGGCATACGTTTCGGAATAGTACACCGTATCGTCGGCAGAATCGATCACAAAGAAGTAACAGTCGGCACAAATATCCTCCATCGACGGCGAAACCGCTGCCGCCAGTGCATTGGCACCGGGGTTGGCAATAGCCCCCACGGGCAACCCCTTGCAGACATACGTATCATATCCTGCTTTATCGGGTGTTTCTCCCGCCTTTTCCAATTCGCGCAAATAGGCGGTTGTCACATCGCACTGTAACCGCGGATAGTCGGGACTTTCCAAGCGGTTGTGTAATACCCGCGACACGCGATACATAGCCTCTGCCGCTTTCGCCTCGCGCTGAATGATCGAAGCCAGCGTTACCGCTTCATCCAACGTAAGCCCGCTCGCATCCAGTGCCGTTTGTATGGAAGTCAATTTACGTTCGAAATTGTCTAAAAAGCGATGCACTGCCGCCTCGCCGCTGCTGTTGCGATAGAATTCGTACGTATCGGGGAACAGATACCCTTCCAAACGGAAATAACGGCCGTTTGCAGTTCCGTCCTCGTTGGTAACGGTCACGCCGTCAAGGAAGGTATACTCTGTATAATCGCCCTCGCGCACCGCCGTTAAGAACTCGGTTGCGGTGCACACTCCCGCTTCTTCCAAGGTTGCGGCAATACGCAAAACGGTATATCCCTCCGGAATGGTCACCGTCACGGTGCGCGAAAGGGTGGGTTCCGTAGTTACCGTGGCGGGTTGCTTCGGGCTATCCGTTGCGGGACGTTGCCAACCCGTGACCCAATGGTGCAGTGCCGCCACCGCGCCCCACACCGCCAATGATACCAAGAGCAATGCAGCAAGAACAATTCCCGTAATCGTAAGTATTCGCCGTTTTCGGCTGTAACCGCAAACGGGACACGCGCCGCGACGCGTGTCCCGCTCACAGTTGCATTTCGGACAATGCATCATAAGAGTTTCTCCTAAATTCCGTACTGTGCACAGATCGCCTGATGTTCGGCGTAAGTGCGCGAATAGTAGGTAATACCGGTTTCCAGATCGGTCGCAAAATAATAGCAATCCTTAACGTCTTCGGCCTCCGACGGCGAAAGCACCGCGTTGATCGCTTTCATACCGGGGTTGGAGATCGCACCCGGTGTGAGTCCTTTACGCACGTGAGTATCATACGCATTTTGGTCAATGGCCAGACCGCTCACCGTAAGGTCTAATTTCTTGTAATAATTGATGGTTGCATCGCACTGCAGATTCGGATAATCTGCAGGGTTGTTCAAACGGTTGATCAACACACGCGCCACGCGAGACCATTCATCACTACCCGCTTCGGCTTGCACGATGGAGGCCAAGGTCACCACTTCATTCACCGACATTCCCATAGCGGCGATCGTCGTCTTATACGTAGTATCCACACGGTTATCAAAGTTATTTAACAGTTTACGCACCACGGCATCACCGGTGCTTCCCGTGTAAAACTCATACGTATCGGGGAACATATACCCTTCCAGCGTATAGCCGCGTCCGGCGTATGACCCTTCCGCTTTCGGGAGCGAAGCAACAAACGAGAAATCGGAATAATCCCCGTTCAACACCGCTTCATAGAACGCACTCTTCGTGCAAACGGCTTTTTCTTCCATCAACAGGGCGATATCGTCCATGGTAAAGCCCTCGGGAATGGTAACCGACACCACCGTGCGCGGCACACCCGCACGCAGACGGTCTACGATGTTACCGTATCCCATATTGGCAGATAATGTGTACACACCCGATTTGTATTCGCTGTCCTCGCCCGTGATATTGGAATACAGTTTAAAGAAAAACGTGTGGTTGATCAACCCTTTTTCCTTCAACGTCTGTGCAACCGAAGCGGTCGTTGCGCCCTTTTCCAACGTTACGCGCACATCAACGCCCGACTTGTTAAGACCCGTCAAGTCCAACGCACCCATAATAATTAAGCACGCCAACACCAGTGAAGCACCCAAAATTGCCAAAATATAAAAGATACCGCCCGCACAGCCCAACATCTCACGCTCTTTGGCATCCAAGCGCGAACGTTTTTTGGCTTGCTTCTTTTCTTTGACAGGCGGCTCGTCTTCCTTTTTCTTTTCCTCCACGGGGAACGCCTCTTCAAAAAAGCGAGCAGGCACCGCACGCGTTTGTTCAAATGCCACGGGTTCCTCCGCTTTCTCCTCGATCACCTCCGGCTCCTCATAGGCACCGAACTCATCATTCAGATCCATTTCCAAGCGGAAAGATGCTACTTTTTCGCGACGTTCTTCCTGCTGTTTTGCTATGCTGTCCGTGTCAACCGAATCGTGAGTTTGCTTTTTCGATTCCAATTCAGCCAAGATCTCTTCATACTTATCCGACATAAGAGCACCTCCTTACTCACACTCGCCTATGGGTAGCGGTACGACGCAGGTAACGTTCGGTCACCAATAACTCCACGGGGCGGTCAAACCGTCCGTGCGGCAGTTTACGCTGTACGCAGTCGCTGTAACAGATGCCGATCATAACACCGTCGTACTTGGACAAAAAGCGGTCGTAGTACCCCTTTCCGTATCCAAGCCGATACCCGTGCCAGTCGTAGCTCAACGCGGGTACGATGCACAAACTGTCGGGGAATTCCCGCAACAGCTCGTGCACTCCGGGGACAGGTTCCAGCACCCCGAACGTACCGGGTTCCAAGTCTTTCACACTGTGAATACGATAAAATTCCATCTGACGTGTACCGGGCACGCAACGCGGAACCGCCACGGCTTTTCCGTCTGCCAATGCACGTTCGATAATGCGGAATGTATCCACTTCAATTTTGGTGGATACATACACCAACAGCATACGGCAACGCTGATACTGCCAAAGCGATGCTACACGTGCCGCGATGATCTCATCTACGCGTGCTTTTTCTTCCGGAGGCATATCGGCCCGTTGTTGTTTATATTTTTGCCGCAATCCTTCTTTGATCGGGCGAATATCGGCTACAGGCATCTCATCGCCTCCTTTAAAGCGGCGGCTTTCTCATCGGAACACAGCACACGCACCAGTTGAAATCCAAACTCCAACGCCGCACCTGCACCGCACGCCGTAAGAACGCGTCCGTCCCGCACGACAGCTTCGGCCGTTATCTCGGCACCGTACAATTCGGTTTCAAAGCCGGGATAGCAAGTAGCGCGTTTTCCTCTCAAAATACCTTTGTGTCCCAAAATTGAAGGTGCGGCACAGATCGCCGCGATCCACACGTTCTTTTGCAGGGCTTTTTCCAGTGCCGTCATCACCGTTTGGCTGGCTTCCAGATTCTTGGTTCCCGGCATCCCTCCCGGCAGTATCACGGCTTCCATATCGTCCAATGTCACCGCCGTATCCGCCACGTCTGCCGTCACGGCGATGCCGTGTGCACCCGTTACCGTGCGTGCACCGATTCCGACGGTCTGCACCGAAAGGCCGGCACGGCGCAAAATATCCACGGGCGCCAACGCTTCCACTTCTTCAAACCCGTCTGCCAAAAAAACATATACCATAGTGTATGCACCTTCTTTTATTCCAATGAAAATCCCATATACCAACCACTGTTTTGCAGATCCAAAGCGCCCGTCGCGCGGAACATTCCGAACTCTTTGCCGTTTGTTCCCTTTTTAGGCGGCCGACACACACGCTTTATCTGACAAGCGAATTGCCTTGACAGAGAAGAAAGAACCTCTATCGTATCTTCCTCATCGCACAGCAGTTCAGTGATCTGCATCCGATTATCTTCGATAGTATACATGACCAAACCTTTTTCGGAAACCAGCATATTGCCGTTTTCAAGCAGGTCTACAGCATACTTTGTTACCGTTTCCGACCACACAACAGCGGGCACACCGCATCGCGAAAGCCACTGCCGACGATGGGCCGCAAAATTGCACGTGACATTATCCCATTTCAAACTCTGCGCGTTGCTGTAAAGTTGTTTGACTTCACGATCAAATTCGTCGGTATAAAACAAAGGTTCAAACCCAAAACGGGCATAGTAAGCAAACAACGACGACGTAGCCGGACGTAAAAACAAACCGTACACACCCGCATCGGTTGCGCGGCGAAACAATTCCTGAAGCAAACGGCCGAAATATCCGCGACCGCGGTATGCGACAGCGGTAGCGGCGGCATATACATACCACACCGTGTGCTCGTCCATCTGCGCGGGAATGACAAACGCCATAGAACGCGCTTCACCCTCTTCCAACAAAAGCAGAGGGCGCGCCTCCGCTTTCAGCGAATTCCAAAACGCGTATACATCCTCCTCACCGTCCGCAGGGAATCCCTGTTTCCACAGTGAGAGTATATCGGTCAATCGGTCTTCTCCCGCCCAAACATACTCCATCACGTTACAATCCTAACCAATCACACACATAATCTTTTTTACCAGTGCAGTGGGATGGTAGGACAATTTTGCACGGCGCAATCCTTCCACGCCCACGTCATTTTCGCGGTTTACGTAGGTATATCCTTGCAAGGACACACGGGCAAATTCGCGATTGATCACTGCATACGCCTTATCGTAGGGCGATAACGCTTTTTCTACCAACGTATCAAACGTATCCGCAGTCAGCGGCGAACCCAGCGTAAACGCCACCGCGCGGCCATCCACACGAATCAGTCCGCCGATAAGTTCTATCGCACAGCGGTGTTGCAACAACTCATGTATCGCGCGATTTTCTTCCGCTAACGCCCCATCGGGGTCTCCGTATACTGCCGCGCGCTGCTCATACCACGCATCCGCCGTCTGCAACACGTCCGTAAGATTTCGGTCATTCAACTCTTCGTATTGCCACGCATATTCTTTCGAAAATGCGGCGATATGATTGCGTTTGGCGTGAAACTTACGGCCTGCAAGTGCGGCAAGTTCTTCCACGCGGTAGAGATAATCAAATTCATCACGATACTCGGTGCAGGACGTAACCGTATACGTTTCGCAAAGCGTTTGTATATCCTCGTCCTCGTATCCGAAAACGTATAGCGGCTCACCGTGTGCAACCGCTTCATCGTGCAACTCTCGCAATACACGCAAAGCGCCCGTACCGCACGGCGCCAAAAAATGCGGCGTATCCCCGCCGAAACGAACCACCGCCGCATCGTCGGTATAGGCAATTTGCGTGTCGAAATACGCACGCCACATCATTATATTCGCAAAAGAGTATTCACAGCAACGCGAAGGTGCCTGTTTCAACAACGGAATACACCGCGCGGCATCCTCAAACGTCGGCGTGTGAAACGGAACGGTAAAATTCAAAACGTAATATCCCCTTTTACGGCTCGAATGATGTCCTCGGTTATCTCCTCAATGGCACGGGGTTCCTCCCCTGCGGCGCAGGAGATCACGTGCCATCCCCACTTTTTTGCCGCATACAGTGCCGCGGGACGGCAAGCGGCAAGGTAGGCGGTGTCTTTTTCGTGGATATCCTTTTTTTCGGCATCTCCCGCATAGCGGGACATAACCAACTTGTCCGCCACGGCAGGCGGCATATCCAAAAACACCACGCTGTTCGGTCGGGGCAACCCCAGCCGATCGTACTCGTATTCCGCCAACCAGTCGAGATAGGCATCCCATTCCTCGCAAGGCAGTTTGGACATTTGATGGATCGCGTTGGAAGTCACGTAGCGTGCCGCCACGATCAAGTCATCACGTTCGTAATCCGCTTGCCAAAACTGCTTAAAACTGGCGTAACGATCCACCGCATAAAACGAGGAGGAGGCATACGCATTCACATCTGCAGGTGTCTTGCCCAGACTGCCATCCAAATACAACTTCACCAGTGCAGAGGACGGGTTTTGATAATCCGGAAATGAAATTTGTTTGTAGGGTATCCCGCTTTGCTGAAAATACACGTTCAAGCGTTCCAGCTGGGTGCTTTTCCCGCACCCGTCCAAGCCGTCAACCACGATCAAACGTCCCACCGTTTACTCACCCTTTCAACGCATCAAACTTGGCGCGAACCTCCGCTGTTTTACCACAGCACATCTTCCCTTCGGGACACGGGCCGCACACACAGGAGGGACCCGATTTCGCAAACAAGTGCGGTGCCACGCCGTAGCACAGACGAAGCATTTCGGTCGCCAGTGCACGGATCTCCCACTGTGCACGGTTGCAACAACGCAGATGGAAGAAATTACGCAAACTACGCACATTCATAGTCATAATGATCTTGGTGGTGCAGGCGTTCGGTAACACGAAACGCGCATCTTCGATCGACCGCTTTTCTGCCGCTTTGGCAGCCGCCTCGGGCGTCATTCCCTCTGCCTCAAACGCGGCACAATGCTTGGCACGCAGCATATCCGCTAAACGCTCATAGTGCGCTTGATCTTCCGCCATTGCACGCTGAAACTCTTCTGCCGCTTCGGGAATCTCCGCAATAGCGGGCGGAACGACGTATGAAAAATTATTTTCTGCCACGTAACGCTGGCTTTGCACGCTGAAAGAAGCAATGCGGTGGCGAGTGATCTCTGCCAACAACGAGCGGGAAACACCTTCGATGCCGAAAGTGAACGTTACGTGTTCCACCGGACTGTCGTGCCCCAAATCGCCCAACATCTCCACAAATTTTGCCGCTTTTTCGGGAGTAAGCGCTTCACTCACCTCGTCAATGGTAGCGGGTGAATAGCACAAGCGAGCAGCAACGGCTATCGTTTGTTCCGGATTCGGGGTATGCGTGATCAGTTTCACTTTCATTACGATCACTCCTTCTTTTCATACTTCATAGGCTATATATAAGTTAATTATAACAGATAACGCGACACACCGCAACCGAAAAAACGGATTTTTTACAAAAAAACGGACAAAATCAAGCGATTTCAAAAAAATTGATGGTAGACACCGTTTTAAGTGACTACCATCAATTTATCATGCAAGCGGATTACATTCGCTCGTCCGTGTTTTATTTAGGCTGCAGGGAAACCTGTGATCTTCTGCACGGCATATTGCAGAATAAGTCGCGCATCGGTGGAATCCACCGTACCGCTGCCGTCCACATCGGCCGCACCAAGCGAAGGCAGTGTGGCGACCTTCTCCACCGCATACTGTAATACCAGTCGCGCATCGGTGGAATCCACTCTACCGCTGCCGTCCACATCACCGCGCATCTCTGCCCCCAGTGTGCTTTCTTCACTGCGAAGAATGTAGAAATAATCCACCGTTATATCCGTTTCGGTTTCGGGTGCCTCAAAAAGATCCGCCATCGAACTAAGCAAGAAACCCGAAAGATTGTTGTCACCTTGGAACGCCGACGACAACACGGTAGTTTTACCTCTGGCGATCGTGCCGTTGTTGTCATTCAGCAAGTAGACCGTCATCGTCTTGTTATCTTTATCGCGGGCATCGTATTCCACTGCCAAACGGTAATACGTACCGAATTGGAGGGTAGACAACTTCGAGCCGTCCTTCAGATAGACCGTGCCGTCTTTCTCGATCCGAATAACCGTTTCGCTATGCACGTTCTGGTCGATCGTAGAAAGCGTCAACGTAATCTCGCTCAGTTCCGTGTTACGAATATCATCCACTTTAAAACGCCATTCAATACGGTAAAGATCCTTGGCAGTACCGGACTGCATTTCAAAGGCGGGCGCTTCTTTCGCGTTTTGGCCCGTCATCAAACTCTGTATCATCTGATCGGCCTTCATACGCAAACGAACCTCACCGCGGCGTTCACTCGCGGTAGAAGAATCAAACACACGGAAGTCGCTCGTTTTGCTGAACTCATAACCGTCAAACGCTTCGGTTGCCATCAGTTCGGTGCCTTCGGCAAACGTAACGTTCGTCGGCACCGACCAACGACTGCGATTAAGATGCATATAGGTGAATTCACCCATATTCTGCTGTTCAGGCGGTGCAATGGTATAGCAACCACCCTTGATAAACAACTGATCTTGATTCTCTGTCGCCAGTTCACCTTTCCAGTTGCCGTCAAGTTGCAATGCATACATTTTCAAAACACCGTCACCGTTCATTTCAAAGCGCTTGGTGTTATCGTGCATAATGGTTGCATTGGTAACGATCAATTCACCGCTGTCAACACGAATGGCCGCGTTGGCAGAGGGACCCCACTCCACCATATTCACAAGCGAGAGTTTTCCTTCAAACGTATCTGTCAACCAAATGTCGTAGATCGGCGTGGTGGTTTGATCCACGGCCCAACGGCCGGTCGCCTCGTTGGAACCGGCTTGATTGAAGGCGCACGCCTGATAACTCAGGAATTCCACCTTCTCCACCGCTTCCACCTTGATACCAACCGTATTATAGTCGGCACCGCAACCGAAGAGGCGCGCATTGGGCGCTTCGCCGTTTTCCTCCACTAAGTTGATACCGTTGTAACCCGCATAGTTAAAGCAATTGTACACAATTTGGTCGTTCACGTCACCAAGTTGAATAATGATGGCGTTGTTGTTAAACTGTGCCTGCATTGGCTGATGGAAACCGCCGTTGATGGCGCCGCTGTTATCAAATCCACCGTAGCCTGCCCACTTGCCGGGCGAGCTGAGAATAGAGTTGTAGTTAAACTGAATATCACGGATAACGCCGCCCGTGGTGCCGTTACCGACCACAACACCGCGATTATAGCAGTGACCCGCCAAATAACTGATGTAGTGGTTATCGCAACGGTAGGTTTTAAAGTCCACACCGTTCCACGCGTTACGGAAGGTCGTGTTGATGATGTAAATGTTCTCACCCGTACCGCGAATGAGGAACGGATATTGCACAAAATTGAAGTGATACCAATCTTCGGTTACGGCTTTATCTCCTTCGCCCACCGTCACCGCTTCTTTGGTATAGGTCGCGTTCTGTTCGGGATAGTTGAAGATAATACCGCGCACACCGCTGTTTTTCGCCAGTGTGAGTGTAGCCGTGGAGGTGTATTGATCCTTGTCTTTTTCAACAGGCGTATACACCATAAAGATGGTGTTCTTAGCAACAGGCTGTGCGCCCACATCCAGCGAACCGCGCAGTTCCACCCCTTCGGGAACCGAAAGCGTACCCTCCACACGGTAAATACCGGGAATGAGATACAGCGTACCGCCGTTGAGATCGCCGAGTTCGGTCAAGTAAGCTTGCAGTTTTTCGGTCACATCGGTCGCACCCGTAGTGTCGATATCCAGCGGCAGAAGTGACGCATCCCCTTTGGGACCGTAATCTTTATAAATCTCTTCCTGCTTCACCGGTGTGTGTTTGGCGATATCCGCCTTTTCGGCCGTATAGTCCAGTGCACACAACGCAATATTATCATATTTGATCTCTTCACCGTAGGAATCCCTGTTACCGACAACAACCGCCGATACGGTGCCGTAATCCATCACAATGTGGGGGGCTGCCGTATAGAACGTGTTATTCATGAAAATATTGTTGCCGCCTTCCAACTGCACCGCACCGCCGCGCACAAGGGAGTTGACCATACTTAAACGGGTCGTGCCTTCTTGGTGAACGGCTTCTTTCGTTGCCGCAATATCCATATTTGCCATCTGCAAAATGCCGTCGGCATCTTCGCTGAGATAGATACCGTACTCACAGTTCTTAATTACAAAGTCTGACAGCATTTCCGAACAGCCGCTGACGGTGGAAGCAAACAACGCATATTTGCAATCGGTGAATTTCATCGACATGCACTGGCCGTTCGGCCCACCGCCGCCGAGGGAATAATCAAAGAACAAACCGGTATTATACCCCTTGATATCGCAAAAGCCAACATAAGACCAGTCGATACGGCGTACCGTAATAGCGAAAGCGTAGTTATACAACTGTTCTTTCAAAGGTTCCTTTTGTTCCGTGGTGGTCGGAGCATTCGGCAACCCCGAACGCTCCCAATATTTGGGCGCAAAATGAACGTTTTGAATACGGTGAATATCGATGACCATATCGAAATCAATACCGATATTCAACGGAGTGCCGTAGATATCCCATGCATTGGGAGAGTTCGCCGTATCGACATTTTGAATGCCGAAATAGGAGTTGACCAACGTCACCTTCTGTACGACCGCGTAGCCCGCCGTACCGATGGAGGGCGGATACGCCACGATATTCTCCGCTTTCTGTTCGGGATACCAAATGCTGAGGTTACTCACTTTAGAGCTGCCGCCCATATTGATAAACGGTGCACCGTCCACACTGCCGCGACCGCCGTACACTTCCAAAATCGTGCCGCGCACTTCGGGGTTCTCATCGGGATTGCACCATTCACCAACAATACTGATGCCGCTCGGCACACGCAATTCGCCGTAGAACGGATAATGTCCCGCGGGAATAAACAACGTGCCGCCGCCCGCAATACTCAACCCTTCGAGCAAGGAGTTGACCACCGAAGTATAATCGCGACCGTCAAAGCCCTTTTCGCGCAACTGTTCCATATGCTCCGCAACGTATTCCGCAAGGTTGTAACCTGCTATCTGCTTGACACTGTCATCATACCCCGGAGCAAACTCTACTTCTCTCCAAACGGGCGGCTCGGGATCAAAGGTGCCGTCGCCGAGCGGCATTTCTTCCGCCGTGGGACGCTCTTCCTCGGGAACGCGCAGGTCCACGATACAGAGATTGGCGATCTTAAACGTACCCGTTGCGCCGATATATTTCGCGGGCGCGTGAGCTTCAGGGCCGTGCAAATAGATACGGGTAAAGTTAAAACCACTCGGGCCGAAATCCTTGCCCGAATATTTAGAGAACGGGATGGTGATACGGATCCATTCACCCTCACCGAAACTCAAGTTGTTCGGCCACGCCATAGCCTCGTTTTTATCTAACATACCGCTGGAGGTTATCTCCATCTGTCCGCCCAAATAACCGCTGTTCATATACTCAATAAACGCAGCATCGCCCGACACAAAAGTATCCATCTGGAACCCGACGTTGGCGTGATCTTCGTTATAACCGTATTTAGTTAGGTCGACCGGATCGAACTTAACATTACTGGACGTCCACAAAGCGGAACCGACCGACAAAGTCGCCGTCACGTTTGCTTGAAACGCAGGCAACTCCTTAATGATATAGTTGGGGTTGGTTGCTGCAGCCGCCTCCTGCCCTGCTGTGACTCCCGCAAACGGGAGAAGCAGACAGAAAGCGAGCAAAACCGAAAGAATGCGTCTTTTCATTTTGTTCTCCTTTTCCATCACACGTGAAAATAAGCCTACATTGAATCATTGAGCAGAAAAATACCGCTCAACATTGCATTATAAATTTACCACAAAAGCGCAACGATGTCAATGGAATTTATAAAGTTGCGGTGGAAAAATGTTTATATTTTGTTGTTGTTTTACAAGGTGATACAATCGGTTATACCAATGGATCGCAAAAAAGACACAGTCCAAAGGGACTGTGTCTTTTTTGCAATTTATCCTGCGGGGAAACTTGCGATCTTTTTCACCGCGTATTGCAGGATCAAACGCGCATCGGTCGAATCCACCGTGCCGCTGCCGTCCACATCCGCGACTTCGGCTGCAGGCAGTGTACTGATCTTCTGCACCGCATACTGCAACACCAAACGTGCATCGGTCGAATCCACCGTACCGCTGCCGTCCGCATCGCCGATCTGCAGATCACCTTCCGCTACGTTACGGCCGATGGTGCTCGCCTCGCTGCGAACGATGTAGAAATAGTCAAGCGACATATCGGTTTCGGTGCCGATACCTTCACCGAACATAGCCATTGAAGCCAGCTG
>SVPM01000052.1 GCA_015065865.1 Oscillospiraceae bacterium
CGGTGTATTACCGCGCGGGGGATAACAAGAACGAACAGGCCTATGAAGCCTATTGGAAAGGCATAAAGGATTAAAAAACCGCTCGTCCACGGACGAGCGGTTTTTTTGGGGTTTCTCTTATTCGTTCAGCAGTTTGGTGATCTCCTCACGGAAACTCTGAATATCCTTGAACTGACGATAGACCGAAGCAAAACGCACGTAAGCCACTTCATCGATCTCTTTCAATGCTTTCATTGCGTATTCGCCGATGGTAATGGAATCCACCTCACGGTCCAGCGAGTTTTGCAGTTGGATCTCAATGTCATCCACCGCGTGCTCCAACGTTTGGATCGAAACGGGGCGTTTTTCGCAGGCGCGGATCATACCACCGAGCAGTTTTTCACGGTCGAACGCCTCGCGGGATTTGTCCTTCTTCACCACGATGATGGGTAAACTTTCCACCACTTCATAGGTGGTGAATCGCTTGGTGCATCCCAAACATTCCCGACGGCGGCGGATACGTGCGTATTCATCGGTGGGACGGGAATCGATCACTTTGCTTTCGGTATAACCGCAAAAAGGACATTTCATACGGGACGCCTCCTACATTTTGTTCGCTTACTAGGCAAGCATACCACATCTTGTCAAAAAGTGCAAGAGTTTCTTTCAAAAGTTGATTTGTGCACCGAAAGGTGATATAATGGCCCTGTAACGGAGGTGGATGTAGTATGACCAAAAAGCAGATCGCCGCAGCGGCGGTCGAACGGCTGAAAGAACGCTATCCCGAGGGGATATGTTCGCTGATAGCCGACGACCCGTTTCGTCTGTTGGTGGCGGTGCGGTTGTCGGCGCAGTGTACCGATGCGCGTGTGAATACGGTAACGCCCGCTTTGTTTGAGCGGTTTCCCGATATGGCGGCGTTTGCCGCGGCAGAGCCGCACGAGGTAGAACCCTATATCCGCTCTTGCGGATTTTATAAAATGAAAGCACAAGACATTGTGATGGCGGCGCGTATGCTGTTGAATGAATACGGCGGTGTGATTCCGCAAACGGTGGAAGAAATGACCCGCCTGCCCGGCGTGGGTCGCAAAACGGCGAATCTCATTTGCGGCGACGTATACGGCGTGCAGGGCGTGGTAGTGGCGGATACCCATTGTATTCGTATCGCCAACCGTTTGGGATTGTGCGATACCAAAGATCCGTATAAAGTGGAAATGGCACTGCGTGCCCTGTTGCCGCCCAGCGAAAGCAACGATTTTTGTCATCGGTTGGTGCTGTTTGGGCGTGACGTATGCACGGCACGCTCACCGAAATGCGACACCTGCCCGCTTTATGATATTTGCCGTCGCCGCATATAATCGGCGGTAGAGCGGCATGCCGATAATGCTTAATGCGCCCCACAAAAGCGTGTAGGGAAGACAGATCTGTCCGAACAGATTGGTGCGAAAACGGCGGTAATCCCACACCTGTAGTTTGAGATACAGATTGACCACACAGCCGCACACGAATTCGGCGGCGGTGATGAGAAGTGCACACAGCAGACAGCGTTGCCACAACCGTTTGCGGCGACAGTGCTTGTCCACCGCACCCATCAGGTGAAAACACGCACCGCCGAGGAAAAACATACTGGGGTGGCTGTATCCGCGCCACAATTTTTCGAGCAACACATAGATACCGCCGCCAAGCAAAAACAGCGGCAGGAAAACGGTTTTCTTCATAAAAACACCCCTTTTCGGGAGTATGCCCGAAAAGGGGTGAGGATATGTTTGGGTTATCGAATGAACCCGCCGCCGAGCAACAGCCCGTCTTGATAAAACACCACCGATTGGCCGGGGGTAACGGCGCGTTGCGGTGTGTCGAACAGCACGGTGGTGATTCCGCCCTCTACCGTAAGTGTAGCGTCAGCCGGCAGCGCTTGATAGCGTATTTTTGCCTGTACCCGTATGGGCATCGTCGGTGCGGCGATAGACACAAAGTTTATGCTGTCGGCGGTGAGGAGATCGGTCGTTTGCGAGCCCTCGGCCCCCAGTGTGACGGTGTTGGCGGCCGCATTCAGCGCGGTGACGTACATCGGCCGCCCGAGTGCAATGCCGAGCCCCTTGCGCTGGCCGACGGTGTAGTGGGTGATACCTTGATGTTCACCCAGCACCTGCCCATTCGCATCCACAAAATGTCCCTTGCGGTCGGCGATCCCCGTGTAACGTTCAATAAAGGCGGCGTGGTCGTCGTCCTCCACAAAGCAGATCTCCATACTGTCGCCTTTATCGGCAACGGGGAGTCCCGCTTCCTTGGCGAGTGCGCGCACAGCCTCTTTTTCCATTCCCGCAAGCGGGAATCTCACCACCGACAGTTGTTCTTGCGAAAGAGTCCACAGCATGTAACTTTGATCTTTGCGAGAGGGGTCTTGCCACAACTGCCACCGTCCGCTTTCTTCATCAAAGGAGAGGGTAACGTAATGTCCTGTGGCAACGGCATCCGCGCCCAGTGTGCGGGCAAACTCCCACATAGCACCGAATTTCAAGTCGCGGTTACAGAGAATGCAGGGGTTGGGTGTGCGCCCGCGGCGATACTCCGCCGCGAATTCATCCACCACCGAACGGCAAAAGGCTTCGCTCATATCGGCAACGACGTGTTCGATACCCAGCGCTTCACACACGCGGCGCGCATCGTCGATATCGCGTGCACCGCTCGTGCGGGGCAGACGGTCACCAAACAACTGCATCGTAACACCGATGACACGGTATCCCTGCCGTTTCAGCAATAATGCCGCAACAGCGCTGTCCACACCGCCGCTGATACCGACTGCGACCGTTTGCATTCCAACCACCTCATTTCCGTTTTTTATTTTACCGTATTCTCTTCGGTTTTGCAACCCGTAAAAAGGAGGAATTTTATGTATCGCCGTATTTTTGTCATCTTGTTGGCCCTGTTGTGTCTTGTGGGATGTGTCCCTGTGTCGCCGCAGGTATCGCCCGCTTTGGACGATACGGTTTCGCAATACGAGGGGGACGGGTTTGTTTTGACCCATCCCGCCGTGTTTACCCTCGCGCGGGAAACGGGAGAATCGTGGTATTTCACCGCCGAAGGACACACGGTGGCGTTTTCACTCACGCGGGAGGTGAACACCTACGGTATGCATTCCATCGAAGAGTATCCCGAAAAAATGGGGATATACAGCGGCGTGACCGTGGTGGATGACTCCTCTTTTGCGGTGGAAAAACACATCGACGATATGCTCAGTGGCTATTTCCTCTATACCGTAAGCGAGGAGTACGTCTACCTGTTGGAATACAACTACGGCGGTACGGCGGAGGAACGCGCTTTGTCGAAGCGCTTTGCCGTTGAAACAACATCGTAAAATCTTACCGAAAAAACAAGAAGGGTAGCACTTCACACGAAGTGCTACCCTTGTATCTTTTACGTTTCGATTTACCCCAGAGCGACCATGCTGAAAACGAGGGCGAACAGTGCCACCGTTTCGCAAAGGCCGACCACCGTGATGTACTGCGAGAAGCCTTTGCCGGTTTCTGCCAGTGCATCGGCGCCTGCGGCACCGGCTTTACCCTGCACTACGGCCGAAAACGCCATAACGATACCCGACATAATGCCGATACCGAGCATAAAGGCAGGGTCGGCGTTTGCCGTCTTCATCTGCTGCATCAAGAGGAAGCCGTAGATGGTCTGGGTGAGCGGTGCACCCGCAAACACGGTAAGAATAAACGGCGCGGCTTTGTTGCCCAAATAGCACTTTTTCCAAGCGCCGATCGCGGCCTGCCCCGCGATACCGATACCGATCGCCGAGCCGATCGCGGCGATGCCCATAGTCATTGCTGTTGCCAAAAGTCCCCAGTTCATAATGATTCTCCTTTACAATCTGTTTTTTCTTCAAAAGGTTTAAACTTGTGTCCGCTCCAGGACATATTCAAGTGAGATGAGAATTCCAATGTGTTCAGACGGATACCGTGAACGATCACCGACAACACGTTCAGTATCATATTCAACCCGTGACCGAACACCAATACGATGATGGCAAATATCATAAACAAGAAATTGCCGAGCATCGGGCTTGCCAATTCGTTTACGGTGGTGGAGATCGCCGCACCGGCGAGACCGACCGCCCACAAACGGATATACGATACGATATCCGAAAAGACGTTTACAACGCCGAGCAGTACCGACACGATATCTTTTAAACTGGCGAGCACGGATTTCAACAGGTTGCCCTCGTAGTTCGCAAACACGAAACTCAAAACGAAACCGACACCGACCAGTGCGATCGCCGCGGTGCCGACGGGAATACCGCCGATCACCAATCCGAGGCTGAACACCTGCGGGTTGACCACCAAACTCAGCACCACGTAGTAGATACCGAGCAACTGCAAGACAGAGCCGATATCGCCGAGCATTTTGATCGACCGCCCGCAGTGTATCGCGCCTTTGACGTGGGCGACACAAAGTTGGATCAATGCTAAGGTGAAACAAAGGATCTGCAGGTTTTGCTGGGTGGTGAGCCCCGCGCCGCCCGCAGGCACCCAGAACGGATACCATATCTTATCGGCATACACGTTCGAGATAACGGGTATTGAAAGTTTGGTGAGCCACGTGGGCAGTATCTCCGGTGAAAGCCCGAACCACGTGCAAGTGAGAAGCCCCCACAGCATGGTGGAAAGCCCGAATAACCCGACTAACAAGAAGAGGGGGGAGGGGGCTTTCTTGTTGATGAGGGATCTTACGATCGGCACCGCCGCTATCGCGCTGATAAACAGCCCGTAACCGCCGTCACCGAAAATGATGCCGAAGAAGATGAGGATGAACAGTAAGAACCACGCGGAAATATCGTGTTCAAAGTATCCCGGCACCGTTCCCAAGAAGTCGGTCAACGGATAGATCAAACTGACGAATTTGTTGTTTTTCAGTTTGGTCGGTACGTTGTCTTCTTCGGTGGGGTCCTCCACCAGAAGGCCCCATGCATGTTCGTGGGCGGCTTGTTTGATGTTTTCCACGTTTTCGGCTTCAACGTACCCTTTGAAACAGGCAACGACCGCCGTCGTATTGCGTTCGGACAGATCCTCGTCGGCCATACCGGTGGCATACACCTCAAACTCGATCTCTTTTTCAAGAGCGGCAACCGCTTTTTTAATGCCGTCGGCATAGTCCGCATAAGCGGCGAGCGCTTGGTCAACGGCGGTTATGCGGGCATCAAGTGCGGCCAGACGTCCCCGAATTTCAAAAGTAGATGTCTGCGGTAACGGTACACGGCAATCGGCGATGGAGGCAATGACCTCTTCTTCGCCCGATGCACCCGTTTGGATCAGCAAACATTTCACGGCGGCTTTGGTGCGGCTGATACATACGGTCTGCACACAGTCGCCGAGTGAATCGTAGCGCGCGGGGGAGAGTTCATACAGTGCCGCCTCAACGCCGTTTTGTACCAAGTCCTGCAAAGCGTGCGGGTCGATCTCTCCCCAACCTTGCAGACGCGCAAGTTCGGCGTTTAACGCGCCCTGTTCGGCCAAAACGGCTTTCTTTTCTTCCGAAAGCGAAAGGATCTCACGTGCCGCATCGAGTGCTTCGGTTGTCGTGACATTTTTAGGGGTAGCATCCTTTGTCTTCCCGACAAGGAACAGTGCGGTTTCCAGCAGGGTGACCTGCTCTTTCAAATGCTGCAGTTTTTCACCGTAACCCTCACTGATCTCGATATGCATAATGCCGAGTTTTCGCAGTTTCTTTAGGGTTTCGGTCTTTTGGTTCCCCATAATGATAAGGGACACTTTTTTCATAGGTACGATCATACGGCATCACCCACTCTTTCGTGAGCGATCGCATTGCGCTGTGCGATCTTTCGCTTGGAAATTTTGGAACGTACCACGGCACTGACTTGTTGGTCGGCCATATAGATGGAGATCTTTTTGATATTCTCCTCCGTTTCGGGGATCTTTACCTTTTCAAACAGGTTGACGCGTTGTGAAGTAGCCAGCAGTTCGGCTTCCAGCAGGCGTACCTGTTCATCCAACACTTCGGCCATCAGATCCAGTGACATCGCCTGTTCCATATGATTGGCGGCAATGTCCACCCACAAGGGAGTTTCATACAGATCGTAATCGCCTCGCGAGAAATCCGCTCCTTCAAACGTGGGGATATCCACACCGGCGATGTTGCCCGTCCCTTTGCGAATGTTGCGGACGGTGATCACATCCTCGGGGAACGCCGCCGTTTCGCTGAACACGGCGATCCATGAGTGAAATCCTTCTTCCAATGCTTCACGCTGTGCGCGCACGGCGTTGGCATTGGCTTCGATGGTACGGATCTCGGCTTGCAGTTGTTGCTTTTTCAGTGTCAAGGTCGGCAAATATCTCCGGTACATCTTCAGCGCATCTTTTTGTACCTTTAACTCGTTCTTCGTTAGTTTGATTTTTGCCAAAATTACCGTCCTCCTTACTTAACAGGCCAAAACTCGTCCGTAAGGTCGGACTTGATGCCGGTTTCTTCCTTTTGGAAGCAGTCGGCCAGAATTTCCCAGCCGAGATCCAGTGCGTCTTCCAGTGAAAGATTTACCGACAGATCCATCAGTTTTCTCTCGAACAGATCACCGTATTTCAACAGTTTTTCGTCCCAACGGTTCATGGAAAAGCCCATATTTTTCTTTTCGAGCGTTTCTTTGTAAGAGGAGTACATACGGATCATCGCATCCATCAGTGCACGGTGATCCTTGCGCGTCTTGCTGTTGACGTTCTGTTTCAGACGGGAGAGGGAACCGAACGGTTCAATGCGCCCGCCTTTCAGATAGTACTGCCCTTCGGTGATATATCCCGTATTATCGGGGACGGGGTGAGTGACGTCATCGCCCGGCATAGTGGTCACCGCCAGCACCGTGACCGAACCCGAATTGGCAAAGTCTACCGCCTTTTCGTAACGCGCCGCCAACTGCGAATACAGATCACCGGGGTAGCCGCGGTTGGAGGGGACTTGTTCTTGCGTAATGGCGATCTCCTTCATGGCATCGGCGAAGTTGGTCATATCGGTGAGCAGCACCAACACGTCCTTATCCTGCAGTGCAAACTGTTCCGCCACCGCCAGTGCCATATCGGGGATCATCATGCATTCCACGGTGGGGTCGGAGGCGGTGTGCACAAACATGACCGTTTTGCTGAGCGCGGCGCCCTTGGACAATTCCTCTTTGAAGAAAAGGAAGTCATCGTATTTCAGACCCATACCGCCGAGCACGATCACGTCCGCCTCTGCCTGCAGGGCGATACGCGCCAACAACTGGTTGTACGGTTCGCCCGAAATGGAGAAGATGGGCAGTTTTTGAGAAACGACCAATGTGTTAAACATATCGATCATCGGTATGTTTGTACGCATCATACGGTTAGCCAAAATACGCTTGGTCGGGTTGACCGAAGGGCCGCCGATCGTCTGCATATTATCGGTCAGTGCCGGACCTTTATCGCGCGGTTCGCCCGAACCGTTGAAAATGCGCCCGAGCAGATCTTCACTGAAGGATACGCGCATTTCGTGTCCCAGAAAGCGCACTTCATCGCCGGTGGAAACACCCTGCCCGCCGGCAAACACCTGCAGCGATACGATATCGCCTTCGATCTTATTGACCTCAGCCAGCGATCGGCCGAAACGGGTTTGGATCTGTGCCAGTTCGTTATACCGAATGCCGGTGGCACGCACGGTGATCACGTTACCGTTGATAGATTCAATGCGGTTAAACACTTTGCTCATAGTCACTCACCACCTTTTAACAGCTGCGCGGCTTCGCTGCCCAATTTGCCCGATGCACTGTCATACAACGCATCGATCTCTTGTTCCGCCGCGCGGAAGGCTTCACTTTCAAATTCGGTATAGTTCCAGTCGATGAACTTTTGGCGCATACGGTTGAAGAAACCGCGTGCTTCGTCCTTGCTGGTGATGGCGTATTCACTGCCGATCACGTGGATCAATTTGTCGGTCACGTAACGCTGACGTGCGGTGGTGCAGTTGGCTTCGATCGGATCGAAGGAGTTTTGCTGCAGATACACGGCATCCAGCATTTCTTCTTTCAAATACGTCATATGGTCGGAAAGACTGATACCGTCTTCACCGATGACTTTCATCATCGATTCGATCTCATCACCGCGGCGCAACATATCTTTGCAATAGCGGGATTTTTCGGGATCGATCACCGTTTGGTATTTCGACCACGAGATCAGCGGGTCGATAGCGGGGTATTTACGTGCATCCGACCGTTCACGCGAAAGGCCGTGGAACGCACCCACCACCTTCAAGGTCGCCTGTGTCACGGGTTCTTCAAAGTTGCCGCCCGCGGGAGATACCGTGCCGCCGATGGTGACCGAGCCGATCGAACCGTCCGCCAACCGTACGCGACCTGCGCGTTCATAAAATGCGGCGATATACGATTCCAAGTAAGCGGGAAACGCTTCTTCGCCGGGGATCTCTTCCAGACGGCCCGACATTTCGCGCAGTGCCTGTGCCCAACGCGAGGTGGAGTCTGCAAGCAACAACACGTTAAGCCCCATTTGGCGGTAGTACTCTGCAAGTGTCACCGAGGTGTACACCGACGCTTCACGTGCCGCCACCGGCATGGAGGAGGTGTTGCAGATGATGATGGTGCGCTCCATCAGCGAGCGACCGGTGCGCGGATCGACCAGTTCGGGGAATTCGGTAATGGTTTCCACCACTTCACCCGCACGTTCACCGCAAGCGGCGATGATCACGATATCTACGTCGGCGTATTTGGACGTGGTGTGCTGCAACACCGTTTTACCTGCGCCGAACGGGCCGGGGGTGCAATAGGTGCCACCCTTGGCAACGGGGAAGAAGGAGTCCATCAAACGCACTTTGGTTTCCATCGTTTCCGCCGGTGCCAACCGTTCGGCATAACAACGGATGGCGCGTTTGACCGGCCACTTGAACGACATGGCAAGCGTGGTCTCTCGTCCGCGTTCATCCGTGATCACGGCGATCGGCGCATCTACCGTGTAGGCGCCTTTTTCAACGATGGATTTTAAAGTGTAATTCCCGAGCAGATAGAACGGGACGAAGATCTTGTGGGTAAACGCCCCTTCGGGTACCGTGCCGATGGAATCCCCTGCCCGCAGTGTATCTCCAACCTTGGCGGTCGGGGTGAATTCCCACGTTTTTTCACGGTCTAAGCCGTCGGCGTAAATGCCGCGTTCCAAAAACCAACCGGCCTGTTCCGCCAACACGGGCAACGGGTTTTGCAATCCGTCGTAGATCCGGCCGAGCAAACCGGGGCCCAAGGTGGCAGAGAGCATATCGCCCGTGAATTCCACCTCGTCTCCGCATTTGATGCCGCCCGTCATTTCATACACCTGAATCTGTGCCACGTTACCGCGAATACGAATGACTTCGCTTTTCAGCTTGGTTTCGTCCACCTTGACAAAACAGATTTCGTTCATGGAAACGGTGCCTTCAAATTCAACCGACACCAAGTTGCCGTTGACGCTGACGACCTTTCCTTTATTCTCGGTCATTTCACAACCTCCAACCTCTCTCCACGCATAATGGAGTCATAGATGTTTTTGTAAGCCGCTGCGCCGCTGTCGGTATCAAAATGCCGTATACGCAGCAGCAATTTCAATTTCAGAAGATAGTAAAACAGATAGTCTTGTGCGAAAGCATCCGTCGGTCGCAGTTCTTCCAAAAATGCCAACCGATAGCGAAGAAGATGCTTTTCCGCCTCTAAGGGGTTTTCCGCTTCCACCGCGCTGAGCACCGCTTGCAACAGGGCGGGGGACGGCGAGGGAATGTCTTCCTCAAAAGACTTTTGCAATTTTTCCGCTCGTGCTTTTGCCAATACGAGCCGCAAATGCCGCTCACCCTCGTTCCACGCCTGCACCAAAGCCGAGGTGGATTTTTGTTCCTCTCTCGGGGGGAGCAGGGTTACGCGGGTGAGTTCATCGCACGCTTTCTTGCCCAAAAAGCGGCCGCAAAGTTCCAAAAACCGTTCTTCCGTAATGGGAAGCGGTGCGTTTTCGGAAACCCCGTCAAGCGACGGCAGTTGGGATATCAAATAATATTCGGCCATAATTATTCCGCCTCTTTCAAGAGCGCCGTCACTTTGGGGGAAAGGTAGTTCGACAGCATATCGCACACCGCATCCGCCGCATAGTCGTAATAGGCGCCGCCGTCTTTAGCGGCAATGCGGAAGCCGCCGTCAAAATTGTCGTTTGCTTTCAGTGTGATACCATTGAGCGCTTTGGCTTTGAACTGTGCCAGCAACGAGTCTTCGAGCGACTGCAGGTCGTTCGTGTTCAAGATCACTTCCAATTCTTCCGCGTCGGGTTTGCTTACCCAATGTTCCACCGCACTTACAATAATTTTGGCAAACGCATCGGAGGAATACACCGCCGTGACCTGTTCGCCCACAATGGCACGCAACTCCCGCGTGACACTTTCGCGGAAGGAGATGAGCAGATTGCGCCCCGCTTGGCGGATCGCTTCCTCGCTCGATTTTACCATACGCTCGTTTTCGCTTTTGGCGGTAAGCAACAGTTTATCTGCCTGCGCCTCGGCCTCGGCAACGATCGTTTGTGCCTGTTGCTTTGCGGCGTTAAGTATGGCCTCGGCTTCGGCGTTTGCCGCCTCAACACCTTCTTTTTTGATCTGTTCGATCAATTCTTGCAATTGTATCTCCATAAAGGCACTCTCCTTTTTGAAAAAATGCATTTTGTGCTGAAATGTATAATCTTTTCAAACACTATTAGGTGTATTATACACAAGATTATACTCATATTCAATAGCTTTTTACGGAATTTTCACTTTCTTCATAAATTTATCGCTTGTTTTTTGATGAAAAAAGTGTTGACAAGCGGCGACGGGCGTGTTATAATGCCTCACATATTGAAAAAGCTGTGACGAAGACGGCAGAAACAGGGTGCTTTCAGAGAGTCGGCGGACGGTGCGAGCCGACAGACAAATGTTTCAACGCCCATCCCTTCCGAGCTGATCGTCCCGAAACCGTGTCGGAGTAGGGCGTTCCGTTGACTGCTGCGTTAGTGCAGAGGGCTTGTTAGAGCCTTGAAAGCGGTGTCGAAAGACGCAATTTGAGTGGTACCGCGGGTAAGTTGATTGCTCGTCTCAAAGGAAACTTTGAGACGAGTTTTTTATTTTATTTTCTTAAGAAAAGGTGGGAGTAGCGATGGAGTTCAACACAACAACAGACCGTTTGCAGGAGGTAGCGCACCGTATTCGGGAAATGCGTGAGATTTCGGGTATGACCGAACAGGAAATGGCGCTGGAGACCGACCTTACACTGGACGTATACCGCACCTACGAAGCGGGCGGTTGTGATCTGCCGTTCTCCTTCATTCACAAGTGTGCACAGGTGTTCAATCTGTCGATCACCGATCTTTTGGAGGGGTACAGCGCCCATTTGTCTTCCTACACCGTCACCCGTCGCGGTGAAGGTCAACAGACCGCGAAGGAGGAAGGCATTGAGATCCAAAACTTGGCACCGCTGTTCCGCAACAAATTGGCGGAACCGTATTGGGTGAAATACGAATATTCCCCGAAACTGCAAAACCGTCCCATTCATCTCACCACCCACAGCGGTCAGGAGTTCGACTTAGTGCTCAAGGGCCGCTTGAAGGTGCAGATCGGCGATCACGTGGAGGTGCTCGGCGAAGGGGACAGCATCTATTATAACAGTGCGACTCCGCACGGTATGATCGCGGTGGACGGGCAGGACTGCCTGTTCTGCGCGGTGGTGTTGCCGGGCGAAGAGGTGCAGGAGCAGACGGTGCGTGAAAGCATTGCCACCGCCAACCGTTCGGAAGAACTTGTTTGCGAGCGATTCATAAAAGTGACCGAAGACGATGAGGGGCGGCTCGAAAACATCGCCTTTGAAAACGAAGAAAAGTTCAACTTCGCTTTTGACGTGGTGGATGCCGTGGCGGACCGCGATCCCGACCGTCTTGCTATGATCCATCTGGATAAAGATAAGAACGAACACCGTTTTACTTACAAAGACGTCAAGCGTGCATCCGCTCAGTGTGCGAACTATTTTAAGTCGCTCGGCATCAAGAAGGGCGACCGCGTGATGCTGGTGCTTCGCCGTCAGTATCAATTCTGGTTTGCCATTTTGGCACTGCACAAATTGGGTGCCATCGCGATCCCTGCGACCGATATGCTGCAGGTGCACGATTTTGAGTACCGTTTCCAAGCGGCCGGAGTGTCCGCCATCGTGTGTACTTGCCACGGCAATACGGCGGATCAAGTGGATGCCGCGGCAGCAAACTGCCCCACTCTTACCACCAAGATCATGGCAGGCGCTTCGCGTGAAGGATGGCACGATTTCGATGCGGAATATTCGCTGTTCAGCAGCCATTACGAGCGTGATGCGGACAGTCCCTGCGGCTGTGATCCGATGATCATGTTCTTCACTTCGGGCACCACGGGCAATCCGAAGAGCGCCGTTCATAACTACAAATATGCGCTCGGTCATTTTGTAACGGCACGGTACTGGCACGGTGTGAACCCCGGCGGCTTGCATTTCACCATATCCGAAACGGGATGGGGCAAAGCGCTGTGGGGTAAACTCTACGGTCAGTGGATGTGTGAAGCGGCGGTGTTTGTGTACGACTTCGAACGCTTTGATGCTAACGACATTCTGCCGCTGTTTGCACAGTATCAGATCACCACGTTCTGTGCTCCGCCCACCATGTAC
>SVPM01000053.1 GCA_015065865.1 Oscillospiraceae bacterium
TCTTCCCGAAGTTAAGGAAGAATAAAAGAAAACCGGGTAGAGGAATCAACCTCTACCCGGTATTTCGATTACAAGCCCGAAACATTCCTTTATAATAAACAGGTTCGAACTTGTCAGTCGTGGTCGGGATGACAGGACTTGAACCTGCGGCCTCTTCGTCCCGAACGAAGCGCGCTACCAAACTGCGCTACATCCCGAAATGCCGTGTGATTTGTCACAGCCTTAGTATAATACCGCATTTTGTTCGCTTTGTCAATCTTTTTTTGAAAAAAAGTTTGTCGGTTTTGTACGCATATTTTTCCTTGCCGTTTCATACCCTGTACTAAAACCAATGACAGGAGGAACTGTGCGTGTTTGTGCTATCGGTGAAAATGTCGCGGCGCCGTTGGGTGTCGCTGTTGCTTTGTGTGGGGGTGTTGGTGCTGATCCTCGCGGCGGCATTCTTGTGGCCTGCGGGCGGCACCGCTGTATCAACTGTCGCCGAGGACACAACAGCGCGCATTGCGTTTTTGAATACACTGGGATACGAGGTGGATCCCGCATACTGCGAGGTGTGTGAGGTGCATATTCCCGAGGAGTTTGATGCCGTGTTTTCACAATACAACACAATGCAAGCTGCGGCGGATATGGATCTTACCCCGTATCAGGGTAAACGCGTGAAATGCTGGAGTTATCGCGTGCTGAACAGCGGTAACGCAGAAGAAACGATTGCCCATTTGTACGTATATCGCGATAAAATTGTGGGTGGCGATATTACGGAAACGGTGCAAAACGGGCGTATGACGGCATTGGTTCCGCGGGAATAGTTGCAAATTGTAAAAAGGTATGCTATACTGACGAAAACGGTGAGGGGGTGACGGCGTGGAACGCTTGGACAAAACGGTGGCGCAGTTGGCGGATATGCCGCGCAAACAGGCGGTTCATCTGATTCGCGCAGGGCGCGTAACGGTGGACGGCGAGGTGTGGCGCAGTCCGGATGCCAAACTTGTTCCGGCGGAGCATACGCTTACGGTGGCGGGCCACGCCATTGATACGCAACAGCACCGTTACTATATGTTGAACAAACCGCAAGGGGTGCTTTGCGTGTCGCGCGATCCCAAGGTTCCCACGGTGGTGGACCTTGTGCCGCCCGCTTTTCGCAGGCGCGGTCTATTCCCTGCAGGGCGGTTGGATAAAGATACCGTCGGTTTGGTCGTCCTCACCGACGACGGCGATTACGCACACCGTCTGCTTTCCCCCAAGAAAGCGGTGTTCAAACGTTACCTTGCCGTGGTGGCGGGCGAGATGCCGCAGACAGCGGCGGATACCTTTGCCGCGGGGGCGGAGTTGGAGGACGGAACACGCTGTTTACCTGCAAAATTGAAAATTTTATCCAAGAGCGAGTTTCTGCGGGCGGCACAACCGTCGGATGACCGCTCGGGGGATGTTTTTGTCGATTTCACGAATTTTTTGGAAAAATATACAATCCCCGAAACGGATGTGTACGGGTGTGTTGAGATTGCTATCCAAGAAGGTCGATACCACCAGATAAAGCGTATGTGTGAGGTGGTTGGACACAAGGTATTGTGGTTGAAGCGAATATCGGTAGGGGGCCTTTCACTTGATCCCGCACTGGCGGAAGGGGAGTGCCGTGAGTTGAATGCCGAAGAGAGGGCGGCGGCACTGCAATCCGTGGAAGAGTTTTGTGCAAGTTGACATTATCAAAAATCCATAAAGGAAAGGCCGTAAGTTTGTTTATTTAGCGTATGGCTATTTTTGAAAAATGTGATATAATATACCTATGCAATTATGTAGACTGCGGAGCAGTTTGTGTAAGGAAAAATGGGAGGTTATTTTAAAATGGCAGGTTTGTCGCTGAAAGGCATTTACAAAAAGTATGCCGCCGGTGTTGTCGCGGTTTCGGATTTCAATCTCGAAATCAAAGACAAAGAGTTCATCATTCTGGTTGGCCCTTCGGGCTGCGGTAAGTCCACCACGCTGCGTATGATCGCAGGTTTGGAAGAGATCACCGAGGGTGAACTGTACATCGGCGATCGTTTGGTGAACGACATCGCGCCGAAAGATCGTGATATCGCGATGGTGTTCCAGAACTACGCTCTGTATCCTCACATGACCGTGTTTGACAACATGGCGTTCGGTTTGAAGTTGCGTAAGACTCCGAAGGATGAGATCAAGCGCCGCGTGGAAGAAGCCGCGCGCGTGTTGGATATCGCTCACTTGCTCGACCGTAAGCCGAAGGCTCTGTCGGGTGGTCAGCGTCAGCGTGTGGCGCTCGGTCGTGCTATCGTCCGTGAGCCGCAGGTCTTCTTGTTGGACGAACCGCTGTCCAACTTGGATGCGAAACTCCGTGCACAGATGCGTACCGAGCTTTCCAAGCTCCATGCGAAACTGGGCACCACCTTCATTTACGTTACCCACGACCAGACCGAAGCTATGACCATGGGCGATCGCATCGTGGTTATGAAGGACGGTTTCATTCAGCAGGTCGATGCACCGCAGGTGCTGTATACCAAGCCCTGCAACATGTTTGTGGCAGGCTTCTTGGGCTCGCCTCAGATGAACTTTATCGATTCCAAACTCGTGAAGCAGGACGGCAAGTTCATGGTCGAGTTCGGTACCGAAGATACCAAGACCACGCGCGGCACCAAGTACTACATCCCCCTGCCCGATTCGAAGAACGAGGGCGGCGTGCTGGATGAGTATGTCGGCAAGGAAATCGTGATGGGTATTCGTCCGGAAGACGTCCACAACGAAGACCGTTTGCTGAACGAGTATGCGGATTGCAAGGTCAACGCCAACGTGGAAGTGACCGAGTTGATGGGTGCGGAAACCTTCTTGTATCTGGATGTGGAAGGCTTCAAGTTTACCGCTCGTGTGGAGCCCACCTCCACCGCTCGTCCCGGCGACACCATCGAGATCGCGCTCGAAAACAATAAGATCCATCTCTTCGATAAAGAGACCGAGCGCACCATCTGCAACTGATAAGCAGAATAAGAAAACGAAGAAAAGCGCCTTGGCCGATTCGGCCAAGGTGCTTTTTGTGTGGTATATTTTGGTAAATGTCGGTAAGATCGTGTGTTGCTGTTGCTTTTTTCGACAAATTATGATACAGTATAAAAGATAATTCTCAAATTAAGAAAGAGGGCTGAGTATGGCAGGACGGCACGTGCGCGAGGGCGAAAAACAGTCACGCCGTTTTTGGTGGGTGTGGCTCATAGCGGGGGTTGCGGCGGTCGCGTTGTTGATCGGTGCATTGTGGGGGATGCATAACCTCCCGAAAAAGCCTGCGGGAACTGCGGCGACAGCCACCACGGCGACAACCACAACGACCGTCCCGACGACGGAGGATCCCGCACTTTCGACCACACCGCCCGAAACACCGCCGCCCGTGCGGGAATTTGTTCGTCCCGAACAGATGCGCGGCGTATGGTTGACGGCGGGCGTGGATTACAACGTGAGCGGTACGGCGGATGAGAACGCGGTACGGGCGGAGTTGGATGCCGCGTTGGCCACGCTGAAGGAATGGTCGTGGAACACGGTGATCGTGACACTGCCTGCCGCGTTACCCTCACCCGACGCATTTGATGCACCTGCCTATATTTTGGAAAAGGCACGCGAACAGCAGTTGTTCGTGTATATGACGGTGAATTGCGGCGTGTATGACGGTGTATTGTTCCCGACACAGGCGGCAGAACGCGAGCAGTTGAAGAACCGTGTGACGGAATCGGCGCGCCGCTACGCTGCCGACGGCTTTTTGCTGACGGGATACTCCTATCGTTACGGCGAGAAACCGGAAGAAACGGGCGAGAGTGTGAATACGATGCTGCGCGATGCGGTGAACGCCATTCACGCGGTGAACTATAACGCATACGTCGGATTGCTGACCGAGGCTGTGTGGGCGCACTCGTCGGTGCAGGCGGCGGGGTCCGCCACGGAAAACGTGTATGAGGAATTGACCGACGGCGGTGCCGATACTCGCCGTTTGGTGTTGGACGGTGCGGTGGATTTCGTAATGGTCAAGAATTTCCGCACTACCGGCGACTATTCGGCGGCATTCGGCACGGTGCTGAACTGGTGGAACGATCTGTGCAAAGAGGCGAATATGCCGCTGTATATGGCACACGGTGCCACCAACGCCGCGGCGGGAGAACGCCGTTGGAGCGTGCGCGACCAGCTGGCGCGACAGGTGTTGGCGTGCCAAAAGGTAGATGGGTGGCAGGGCAGTACCTTCGATTCGCTTGCTGCGCTGAACAAGGTGGGAGATGCCGCATCGGCGGCACGACAGGCCTTTGACGGTTCCTTGATGGAAGAATACATCAGCCGTAAACTGACCGTGACCGAACCGTCGTCCGAAAACACCACTACCTATTCCTCTACCATCAATCTACGCGGGAGTGCCGACCCGAACTTTCCCGTATTGCTCAACGGCGAGGAATTGAAACTGACCGATCACGGCTATTTTTCGCTGGATAAGACGTTACAGTTGGGGACCAACACCTTTGTGTTTGAAAACAAGGGGGTTGTCACCACGTATAAGGTGCAGTATAAGATCGCCATTCTTAAGAGTGTGTCGCCTGCCGAAACGCTGCGGCTGGACGGCGGTGCAGAGATCTCCGTTTCGGCTACGGCACACAAGGGCGCGACGGTATACGCGATGATAAACGGCACTATGGTGACGATGCAACCGGCCGTTACACAAAAAGACGAGGGCGTGCCGCTTGAAGATGCGGAGTATCTAACCTACGTCGGAAAATACAAATTACCCGCAGGGCGTGTGGGCGAGGTGCAATCGCTCGGTGCGATCACCTTTTACGGCAGTTACAACGGGCAGAGCGAAACCAAAACGGGCGGCGCTCTGACGATCAAAGCGTTAGCGGGAACGCAGGAACCTTCGGTGGAAGACGTTACCGTGCAGGAACTTGTTCCCATTAACCCTGCCACGGGCGGTGAAACGTTGGCGAGCGGCACGGTGATGATCGTCACGACCGATTACGCCGAAACCTTCAACGGCGATACCACCGACGACTATTCCCGTCCCACCAACGCCTATCTGCCGCGCGGCACGACCGACGTGCTTGCGGGTACGGCTTACGACGCTTCTTCGGGCCGTCACTATTATCTGCTCGGATGCGGACGACGGGTGTATCAAGAGGATGCCGCGGTGTATATCAACGGCGGCACGCTTTCCGCGAACACGCTGACAGTGGGCGGTGTGACGACGAGTGCCAAGGGCACGGTACTTACGTTGGGCGCGAATTGGCGTGTTCCGTTCAATCTGCAGTTGTTACCGCAGGCATACGGCAACCCTGCCACGCAGGATTACAGCAGTAACGGGCAAACGACCGAATACGTGGATATCACCTTCTCGTACACCACCGCAACGGTGGGAACGGTAGACGTGTCGAGCAGTCCGTTGTTCAGGGCTGCCGAATGGCTCGGCAGCACAAGCACCCGCACGTTGCGTTTGTATCTTACCAAAACGGCACAGTTTTACGGATACCACGTGACGTGGGATAACAACGGTGTGCTGACCTTCACCTTTAAGCACCCGACCTATGTGGGCGGCAACAGTGCGGAACAGCCGCTTCGCGGCTTTAAGGTGGTGCTGGACCCCGGACACGGTGGCTCTTCCATCGGTACGGCTGGCGGCAATATCCCCGAGAAGAACATTGCGTTGACCTACGCTGCGCTGTTGCGTAACCAGTTGGAAGCACTTGGTGCTACGGTGGTAATGACACGCACCGGTGACAGCGACCTGTCGCTTCACGACCGCACGGTGATCACCCGCGCATCGGGGGCGGACCTGTTCTTGAGCATTCATATGGACGGTTCGACCAGTGCTTCGGTGGGCGGTTGCTCGGTGCACTATTTCAGCGACTATTCCCGCGGGATCGCCGAGAGTATGTATAACGAAATGACAGCGGTGTACGCCGCCTACGGCAGTAATCACCGCCGCCACTTCCGTTGGAATCCGTTTGCCGTCACCCGCATCAGCGAAATGCCGTCGCTGTTGCTGGAATGCGGATTTATGACCAACGCGCAGGATCTGGAATTGTTGGTTTCCCCCGATTTCCAAGATGCTTTGATGGCATCGGTGGTGAGATCGGTGGTGGCATACGCCCAAAGTTTACCGAAGATATAAAAAAACAAGATGTCTTGTCAGTGAACAAGACATCTTGTTTTTTGCGTTTATGCCAGTGCGGCTTTGAGTGCGGCGAGGCGTCGGTCGAGTGCCGCGGTGTCGGCGTTCGGGTCCACCGCGATATACACCGTGCGTGCCAAAAGATCCAGCGTTTCGGGGCACATATCGGCGCGGTATTGCGGCAGAATGTCGCGGTTGGCCTCCATCTTAAAGGGGTCCATCAGCGGATGCAGAGCGCCGCGCATTTCCAAAATGGGTGTCCAATGGGTGTAAATATGGCGGCCGGTATCGATCGGCAACACACCGTACACACCGTCGGCGGTGGCAAAGCGGCGGGCGGACTCTTCGCTGTCAAACCGCAATGCCAACGTGGTGCCGCAATCGCCGTCGATATCGTGCGAGGGGATCGGTCGGCACAGGCCGTCCAGCGCATCGGCCATATATTTTTTGTTGCGGCGGAGATCGGTCAAAATGCCGTCCAAACGGTCAAGTTGTGCGTTCAACATAGCCGCACACAGTTCGTTGGAACGGTACTCATCCCCGCAAAAACCCTCTTCCGAAAAGCCGGCCATCTGGTCGCCGAAGAAGGCGACGGCACTGCTGTCGTGATAAATAAGAGCACGCTCAAACAACGTGTCGTCATCGGTGAGAAGGGCGCCGCCTTCACCGCAGGAAACGATCTTGAAGAAGTTGAAACTGAGTGCACCGGCCTTGCCGATGGTGCCCAGACGACGACCGTGATAACTGCCGCCGTCCGCTTGGCAAGCATCTTCCAACACAAGGATACCGTGTCGGTCGGCGATCGCGGTGATGGCATCCATATCGCACGGGAATCCTTGAATGTGCACGGGAATGACCGCCTTGGTGTGCTCGGTGATCTTTTTTTCGAAATCCGCGGGGGAGAGGGTCAGCGTGTCATCCACCTCGGCGATCACGGGAATCGCACCTGCGGCGACTACCGCCATGGCCGTGGAAATGTAGGTATATGCGGGCACGATGACTTGATCGCCGGGGCCGATGCCCATTGCCACCAAGGCACAGGTCAGTGCGGCTTGCCCGCTGGTCATAAAAATGGCGTGCTTGGTGTCGAGGATGTCACGCAATTTGCGCTCCACCTGTGCGGATTCCTGCACACCGCCGTTGATCTTGAACAGATCGCCCGATTGCACTACTTTGGTGAGTTCCGCAGTTTCTTCTTGTCCGACACGGTACATAATCATTCTCCTTTTGTTTCGTTGATATGTTGTACGGTTTGCTTTACTAAGTGATAATCGGCGTTATCCGCCGGAGGTTGCAGATGGGTGTATAAGAACAGATCGACCTCATATCCGCCGCGACACAAGGCGTCTTCGGTGACAAAATACCCCTCAAACCCGTTGACGTTGGAGAGGATGCATACCGCCTTATCGGTTACGGCTTGATCACACCGCAGACCGATTTCCGAAAAGATCTCAAACGGGAAAGAGGCAAAGGCGATATCGCCCAACATCAGTACGGCTTGGGGTAAAGGAAAGGTTGCGGTTTCGGTGTACCCGTTTTCGTAAGAGCGTAATACGGATTCCAAATGTGCGCGCATCAGTTCTGCCGAACCGACACCGCCTTTGACACACTGCGCGTACCGTGCGGCGGCCTTTTCTTTTTGCATACGCGCCTTTTGCGGAATGGGCAGTTCTTTGGACGAAACGTGAAGCGGAACGTCGGTGTATTCTCCGATAGTCTGCCAGATCGCCAATGCATCGCGTGCGGCAACATCCCCCAATTCACGCACATAGCGAAGATCACCCACCGTCTTGCCGTTGCTGATACGCGGCCCGACGTCCCCCATCGTGCCGTTGAAAAAGGCAGTGATGCCGCCGCTTGCGGCTTCCACCGCATCGGTCATGATACCTGACCAATCGCGGGTGATCTCGGTGTTAGGCCCTGCCGCCGTGCCGTGCGCGCCGTAATGGATCATATTGGCGATCACACGGCCTTCCGCATTGCAAAAAGAGAGGATGGTCATTTTCGGATTGAAACAACCCCACGGATTTTGTCCGAGCGCAACGGCGTTGTCCATCGTCAACTCCCGACGGTTGATCCCCACGCGACTTTCACCTGCGGCAACGGCCATCTGCACCGGCTGAAGTGCACCGGCCGCGCGTTCGACGGCGCGCAGTATGGCGGGTACGAAAACCGTTTCACAGTAATCGGTATCTACGTCGCCCCACCCGATCGTTCCCGCCACGTTCGGCGCGGAATGGGTGTGAGTGGCGCACAAAAGACAGTGGGCGGCAGGAATGCCGCACTGCGCTTCTATTTGGGCGCAAATACGCGAAGCCAACGCCGTTTGCAGTTCGCAGACGGTCAGACTGACCATCAGTGCCGCCGTTTCGCCTTGCCGAAAGAAAAACGCCGTAGCGGTCAGATCGTCGTTAACGGCGGTGGAAAACAAGTTGGGATAATAGCCGTACAAGCAACCACCCACCGTCGGGGTGATGACCTCCCGTGCCACGCCGAGTTGCAGTTGTGTCATAACGGTTTTCTCCTGTACAACAGTATATGAAAATTATAACACAGACTGCGTGCAAATGCAACACGGGATTTCCGGTTTGTCCTTAACTATTTTGATTTAAAAGGAGAGAAAACCTGTTACTTTTTGCTTGACTTTACAAGGGAGTTGTGTTATGCTATGTACTGTATATTGAGGTGCGTGCGCGATTCTTTAAAACGGTGTACGCACGAAAGGAACGACAGGCGTTGCGACGGAGGTGTCGAAATGAGCGAAGAAGTCAAAATTAAAGGGGAAGGAATGCAGATCGATATTCGGCGTTTGTGGAACGCGGTGATCGGTCGTTGGTGGATCGTCGTGTTATCCGCCGTGCTGTGTGCCGTCCTGTTTTTTGTGGGTACGTTTTATTTGATCACCCCGAAATATCGTTCTTCCGCTATGTTTTACGTGAACAACAACCTGTCGCTCGGCGATACCGCGCTCAGTATCTCCTCCAGCGATATTACGGCAGCGAAGAGTTTGGTGGATTCCTACATCGTTATTTTGAAGACACGCGCTTCACTTAACGAAGTGATCGACTATTCGGGTGTGGACCGCACGTACAGCGAACTGCGTAGTATGATTTCGGCGGCATCGGTCAGTTCCACCGAGATTTTCGAAGTGGCGGTTACCAGCTCCGACCCGCAAGAGGCGGAGGCGCTTGCCAACGCGATCGCGTATATTTTGCCCAAGCGTATCTCCAGCATTGTGGAGGGTACGTCCGCAAAGGTGGTGGAACACGCCATCATTGCTCCGACCCCCACTTCGCCCAGTTATCCCAAAAATACGATGTACGGTTTCTTGCTCGGTTTGGCGGCGGCGGTTGCATTCTTGGTGATTCGCGAGTTGTTTGACGTCACCATCCGCGCGGAAGAGGATGTGCAGAAGTGCTGTGACGTGCCGATCTTGGCGGCCGTCCCCGATATGACAGCACCTTCCAAGGGCGGTCGTTACGGTAAGTACTATTACTACGGTTCGTCGAGCGGCAAAAAGAAAGCGCCCTCAACGCCGAATGCGACGCCGATCTTGGTTGGCCGCAACATCAGTTTCTCCGCTTCGGAAGCGTATAAATTGTTGCGTACCAAGTTGCAGTTCTCTTTCACGAGCAAAGTTACCTGTCCGGTCATCGGTGTTTCCAGCGCCCTTGCAGGTGAAGGTAAGAGTTTGTCGGCGGTCAACTTGGCGTTCTCGTTGGCACAACTTAATAAGCGCGTGCTGTTGATCGACTGCGATATGCGCCGTCCCTCGTTGGCAGCTAAATTGCAGATCGCAAAAATGCCCGGCCTTTCCAATTATTTGTCCGGTCAGTGCGCCTTGTCGGATGTGATCCAGCCTTACGGTAACGAGGTGAAGGATGGGTTTGACGTGATTGCCGCCGGCCGTAACCCGCCCAACCCGATCGAGTTGCTCAGTTCCGCGGCAATGGAAACGCTCGTTTCTGAACTGCGTGGTTCCTACGACTATATTTTGTTTGACCTGCCGCCTGTGGGCGAGGTGAGTGATGCGATGGTCGCAGCGAAGTTGGCGGATGGCATCTTGTTGGTTGCCCGTCAGAACTACGGCAACACGGTGGCGTTGTCCAATGCGGTACAGCAGTTCCGTTTTGTGGAATCCCGCATTCTGGGTATCGTGCTGAACGCGATGTCCGAAAGCGGCGGTCGTTACGGATACGGTTACCGTTACGGCAAAAAGTATTACAAGTACCGTCACTATTACGGTTACGGTGCGCGCACCGGTTCTTCTTCCGAGAACAAGGAAAAGAGCGGAATGTGAGAGTAGATTACGGGTGTGACACCCGTTTGAGTTAAGATTATTTTTAAGATTACAGTAGGAGTGGTAGAAAATGAAGAAATTGATTGCGTGCCTGTTGGTGTTGGCACTGTGCCTGTCTACTTCGGTGGCAGCGATGGCCGAGGCGGTGGATTTTGTTCCGAGTATTTCGTACAAACCCGCCCCCGGTGTCGAGAAGACCGAGCCGGCCGGCCATGAAGATTGCATCGTCGTGGTTCCCGTGTCGAAAGCGGATCAGTCGAAGGACTTGACTCCCGAGCAAGCCAAGACGCTGAAAGACGTGTACGCCGAACTGTCCAAGGACGGTGTGAAACTGTCTGAGGAGTGCGCCGACTTGACCGAGCAGGTGAAGAAGGTGTTGGGCGACAACAAGACGGCCGATGATCTGGTGGTGCGCGATCTGTTCCACGTCGGTGCTACTTGCGACGATATCCCCGCACTTTTGGCGGGCGGCAACACCTTGAAGGTGACTTTGGATTCCACCTTGAAAAAGGATGAAAAGGTGTTCGCGATGGTGTATAAGAACGGCAAGTGGGTGGCGTTGAAAGATACGCTGAATAACGGTGACGGCAGCATTACCATCACGTTGGATGCGCTGGGCCCCGTGGCTATCATGGTGCCTGCAAGCGTGGGGTCGGATGAAACCCCCACGGGCGAAACGTCCCGCACCGCGCTGTGGATCATTGTGATGGTGGTTGCACTGATCGCAATGGTGGCTTCGGTGCTGTTGTATCGCCGCCGTGCCGATGCGGAATAATTTCAATCATTTTCTCTTTTGCTAAATTAAATTCATAAAACAACAGGGTGTGATCCTATGAGACCGAGAGTGAAACGCAACACTTGGTTGATCGTTCTCATTGTATTTCTGGTACTTGTTGTTATCTACAGTGGGTTCCGAATCGTGGAGCCCATTGTTTTTCCTGCCGATCGTGAGGAGGGAACATCTATCCGATCCCGCGTGATTGTGAGGAACGGTATGGAGTATTATCCGCGACAGGATATAACAGTGCTGTTGATGATGGGTATCGACCAATCCGGACCCGCCCAAAACAGCGGGTCCTATAACAACGCCGGTGCGGCCGATATGTTGGCGGTGGCGGTGTTTGATGAAACCAACGAGTCGTATACCGTGTTGACTATCAACCGTGATACGATTACCGAGATGCCGGTGCTCGGCCCCGGTGGACGTCCTGCCGGCACGGCAACGCAGCAGTTGGCCTTGGCACATACTTACGGCAGCGGCTTGGAAGATAGTGCCGAAAACACACGCAATGCGGTGTCAATGCTCTTATACGATATTCCGATCGATTATTACCTCGCTATGCGTACCGATGCTATCGGCATTTTCAACGATGCGGTCGGCGGCGTGACGGTGACGGTTACGGATGATTTTTCAGCGGTGGACCCCACCATTCCGATGGGGCAGGTCAAGTTGAAAGGCTTGCAGGCGGTGCGTTATGTGCAAAGCCGCAGCGGCGTGGGCGACCAGCTGAACCGTTCGCGTATGAAGCGGCAGGAGCAGTATATGCAAGGCTTTGTGGAGTCGATGCGCGCGGCGGACGGCGGCTGGGAATTGAAGGCGTATAGCGATGCGGAAAGTTATCTTGTGACCGACTGTTCGCAAAAAGCAATGAGCAATATGCTGTCGCGTTACAGCGACTATACCTTTGACGGTACGCTCACCTTGAGCGGGCGCAGTGTGCAGGGTGAAACCTTTATGGAGTTCTATCCCGATGAAGAGGCACTGGATGCTATGGTGGTGGATCTGTTCTACGCTCCGATAAAATAACACAAAAAAACAAGCGTTGCTTCACAGCAACGCTTGTTTTTTGTATCCTTTAGTATTCGATGCCCATTTCGTCCAGTCGCTCGCGAATGTAAGCGAGGGAGAGCAGTTTCTTCTTCACGTCCTCCACCGACAAGAGTTCGGTGTTGTGGGAG
>SVPM01000003.1 GCA_015065865.1 Oscillospiraceae bacterium
TGTTCGCGTGAGTGGTCACACGCTTCAGGTTACACAGATCACACAGTGCATCGCAATCCGCCGTCCAGTCGTGATCCTGGAAGCAGGGGAAGTTGTAGCTGAACACAGCCGTGTCCAGAATGTTGTTATAGGAGCTCACGGACACCGAAGTCCAGTCGCTCGCCGAACCAACGTAGTAGACATCCAACAAACCGGTGTTGTGGAACGCGTTCACGTTGATCTTCTTGGTGTTCTTGGTCATGTACAGCGCCGTCAGCGTGGGAACGTCACGGAACGCGTTAGCAGGGATCTGAGTGACTTCCTTGCCCACGTACACCGTGGTCAGAGCCGTACACTCTTTGAACGCCTGATAGGTCGCCGCACCCATGAGCGTGCAGTTCGCCGCGTTGAAGTACACCGTGGTAAGCGCGGTACAACCGCGGAACGCATACTCGGTGATCTTAGTGATGCTCGCCGGAATGGTGAGCGAGGTGATGTTCACGCAACCCTTGAACGCGTTGGAACCGATGGTGGTCACGGGATAGCCTTCGATGGTATCCGGAATGACCACGTCGCCGCTGATGGCAGTGGACACCTTGGTGATGGTCACAGCGCCGTCCGCGATCTTATAGGTGTATTCCTTCGCAAGCATGGGGAGAACTTCCGTCTTGGTTTCGCCGCAGACGGTACAGGTGTAGGTCTTAACACCGGTCGCCTCGGTGGTCGGCTGAGTGGTGATCACACCGTCGTCCCACGTATGGGGCAGTTTCGGGATCACTTCGCCGAACACGACCTGATTACCGCAGATATCGCAGTAAGCATCGCCGGTGTAACCTTCGTTAGCGCAATCCGCCTCGTAGGCAAACAGCAATTCGCCGGGAGTATGATCCGTCATCGGAACTTCTTCAGTGTAGAATTCACCGCAACCGGTACAGGTATAGGTCATTTCACCGAGCATGTCACAAGTAGGATCGATAGTAACCACACCGTCGTCCCACACGTGGTCGCCGGTAGCGGGAATCTCTTCGCCTTCTTTGATCAATTCGCCGCAAGCAGCACACACGGTATCACCGGTGTAACCTGCGTCACCGCAGGTAGCATCCTTAGCATCGATGACAATCACTTCGAGATGCTCGCATTCGTCGACAACGGGAGCGGAGATCTCATCGCCGCAAGTGCCGCAGAAGATCTTGTTGCCTTCTTCGACAATGTTCTGACCGTTGGCAATCATGCCGGCGTGGATCGCATCCTTAACGCCGTCGGTCATATTGCCGTTGCAGGCAGTCGCCACGTCGTAGAACTCGATACGAGAGATCTTCACGGCATCGTCGCACCAGATACGGACCGAGCCGACACCGTTCAAACCGTTGTTGAAGCACGCCGCCGGCAGGTACGCGCCGCCCACGCCGTCAACAAAGTTGATGACCGGAGCTTCGTAACCAACATTGTGGCTCCAAGTGGCGGGGTTCACACCGTCGGACACTTCGAACGCGCCGAGGCTGACGGTAGCATTTTCGAAACCTTCTGCCGCATACAACTTGATGTACACCGGCTTGTTGGTCACGAGATCCGCCGCACGGACATCGCCGAACACCTTGAAGTAGCGATACAGCCACTCTTTGTCGGGATGATCCGCATGCTGTTCAGCATTCAAGTAAGAAACATTGTTGCTGACTTCCAGCGTAACTTCGGGGAAGTACGGGGTGACCTGCTGGCCAACCAAATCAATATAGGTGAGTTCTTCCGCCACGGGAGCCTCAACGAAATCGGTGCTGATGAGCTTTGCGCCCTGCACGTAGATCTTTCCTGCGCCCGCGTTGCAACCCATGACCTTGAAGCGGATATCGCCGGTGCCGAACTGCGCCATTTCTTCCGCCGTAAAGGTGTGCCAGATCAAACCGGTCTTACCGGAAGCCATACCCCAATCGTCGGAGAAGAGGTCGACCTGCGGGTTGTCGTTGAGCATGTAACGGAACACCTGGTCGTGTGCCGTCGGAGATGCCTGCGTCGCATGGTATTTCACCACCATGGTGACACTCTGGCCTTCGGGAACATCTGCGAGCAGGTTGCCGCCGATCCAGAAACCGGACCAGTCTTCATCCAGACGGAGGCCGTATTCATCGGTGCCGGGGATCTGCACGGGAGTGGTGCTGCCGAGACCGCCCTGCGGACCCATCACACGGTTGGACGACAAAACGCCGCTCGAAGCATCGAACCATGCATAGGGCTCTTTGTAGAAGTATTCGCCTTCGGTGATGACCGCGCCGCAGAGGTCACAAGTCACCTTGCCGGTGAAGCCCTGTGCCTTATCGGTCGCTTCCACAGCGCCTTCCACCGTCACGTTGTAGTTCGCCGCATACATTGCCTTGTGAACGTCTGCCAGATCAGCCGCCGACAGGTTCGGGTTCTGGCAAGCGGTCGCCGCATCGTACACTTCAATGCGGGAGATCTTCGCCATATTATCCATGCCGATACGGAGCGAACCGGCACCGTTCAAACGATTCTGCAAGCAAGCATCCACAACACAGGAAGCCACACCGTCCTTGAAGGTCAGCGCAGGACCGTTGAACCAGTAGAAATTGCCGTTTTCGTCGCTGACGTCGATCTTGAAGGTCTCGCCGCCCGCCAACGTTGCACTTTCGTAACCTTCCTTAGCCACGAGTTTGATGAGGATCGGACGGTTGGTGTTGTCGGCATTACCGGCAACAGCACCGCTCAAACGAATGTAGTAGTAGCCTGCGAACGTGTCGTTATTTTCGAGCACACGACCGCTGCCGTTCACAGCATAGGGAACTTTGAGGCCGGGATAGTACACCGGGCAGAGTTCCTTGCCTTCCACATCGATCACGGAATAGCCCTTATCGGTGTAGTCGATCGGGTTCACGAACTCGCTGTTGATGATCTTGACCGACTTGATGTAGGTGTTGGTCGCACCGGCGGCACAACCCAAGATCGTGACACGGAAGTCGCCTGCACCGATCGCCGCCACTTCTTCCGCCGTCAAGGTGTGGAAGAAGAGTGCGGTCCGCTGCGAAGCCAACTTATCGGTGTTGCTGAACATATCCTTCCAATCCATGCCGTTCACTTGGTAGCGGAACAGCTGATGACGGTCGGTTGCGCCGAACGCTATGTCGATGTAGTATTCCACAGCGACGGTCACGCTCTGACCGGCGGGAACATTCTTCAGCAAGGTGCCGCCGAAGTAGAAACCGGACCAGTCGGCATCCAGACGGAAACCGTATTCATCGGTGCCGGGGATCAACTTCGGCTCAATGCTGCCCGCGCCGCCCTGCGCCGCGATCGAACCGGTATTCTCAATCGCACCGGTGGACACGTCGAGCGTGGCATAGGGATCTTTGTAATACTCTTCGTAGTTCGCGAGGGTCTCGCCGCACGCGTTGCAGACCACCAAACCGGTGTTGCCCTTGTTCGCACCGGTCGGCTCCACAGCGCCTTCAATGGTCAGACCGTAGTTGTTATCCATCATGTAATCATGGAAGAACGCGGTCATTTCCTCGGTCGCCGCTGCCTCGGTGCAGTAGGTCGCCACATCGTACACTTCGATGCGGGAGATCTTAGCCGGCTCGCCGCTGCCGTGATACAGACGCATGGAGCCCGCACTGTTCAAACGGTTGAGCATACCGGCCGACACAAACGCGCCGCCAACACCGTTGGTCATGTTGATGGACTTGCCGTTGGACCACACGAAACCGCCGTTGCCGTCGGTCGCATCAATGGAGCCGATGGAAACAGTATCGTTCTCATGGCCTTCTGCCGCATACACCTTGATGTACACCGGCTTGTCAACGTTCGGGTCGTTCGCCTGTGCCGGGCCAAAGACCTTGATGTAGCGCCATGCGCCTTCTTCGAGGTCCGCCCAGGTCATGTTATACGCCGCCTCGGCGGTGATGTTCGGATAATAGCCGCTGACAGGCGTCTCAACACCGAACTCGGTGAACGCATAGCCGGGGTTCGCGGATGCCACGTACTTGGAATCCACGACCTTCAGCGACTTGATGTACACGCCGCCATCGGTACCGCCGCAACCCTTAACGCCCAGCGCAATCGCATGGGTGCTCAGAGCCGCCAATTCCTCTTTGGTGTAGTTGTAGACCACAACGTCGGTCTTATCGAGCAAGACGCAGTCGCAACCCGGGTTACCCCAACCAATGCCGTCAGTGTAGTAGTCGTACCACACTTCCGCCTCAGCCTTGGTACCGTCTTTTTCATACCACTGAGTGGGCATCAGACGGAAGTACTGCTCACCGGTCTTCACGGCAGAATCCACGTAGTACTCCACCAACAGGGTAGCACTTTCGAGATTATTGCCGAGAAGGGCATCGGTGCCGATCCAGAAGCCTTGCCAGTCACTGACACCTTCTTCATTCTGGAGTTTCAGGCCGTAGCCATTGCCACCGGGGATCTCGGTGGACACATACGGGTCAATGCCGGAAAGCTGCGCTTGTCGGCTGGCAGTGACCTCACCCGTCGCCTGGTCAACCGTGAGCCAGATGTACGGGGTGGGGAGCTCGGCTTCCTCTGCCAACGAGACCAGCGCAATACCGCTGAAGCAAGTCAAAAGCAGAGAGAGTGCGAGCACCCACGACAAAATTTTCTTTGCCATTTGGGAATCTTCCTTTCCTTAAAATATTTTCCATAAGTGTCAACACGAGGCACTTACAGTTGTACACATTCTAACAGAAAGCACAGCAAAACGCAAGAAATATAAATGATTTTTCCCGTCCAACCCCCATTTTCAGCAAATGTGCTATATCAAGCAGGAGATTTTTGGAAGTTTTGACAAGAACCTGTGTGAGCATGTTACAGGAATACAAAACGCAAAAAGGGGACCGCACGGCCGAAAAGGCCGGCGATCCCCTTCGTAACGAACGTCTGTTCCAAAGGCAAAACAAGCGGCAAGCGATCGCTCGCTTGCCGCTTGTTAAAATCGTTTAGGATATCGGGAATTTGTCGATCTTCCGCACAGCGTATTGCAGAATCAAACGGGCATCGGTGGAGTTCACCGCGCCGTTGCCGTCCACGTCCGCCATTTCCAAATCCACCTCAGCGGGGTCGATCTTTCTGACCGCAAACTGAAGGACCAAGCGGGCGTCGGTAGAATCGATCAACGCATCGCCGTTCACGTCGCCGAGTTCGGGGACGAACTCCAGACGGGTGACCAACTTTTCGCCGCAGACGGTACAGGTCTTGGTAAATTCGCCGTATTCGTTCTTGGTGGCGATCTTGGTCACTTCGCCCTCATCCCACGTATGGGGAAGTTTGGTGATCACGTTACCGGGCTTGGCAATGTGTTCACATTCTTTGCACCACAGATCGCCCGTGTTGCCCTCTTCTTCACAAGTGGGGGCTTTCACGTTGATGATCTCGGTTTCATGTTTGGGAATCGCCTCGCCGACACCTTCGGGTGCGACGTAGCCGCAGTCGATACACGCTTGATCGCCCGTGTAACCTGCCGCAAAACAGGTTGCCTCCACATTGCCGACCAGTGCGGTGCCGCAAGCGTGGTCGCAATCGACCAGCGCGAGTGCCGCTTCTTCCAGTTTCGCCACGGCGGCGGCAATTTCTTCTTCGGTTGCCCACGCGTCGGCAATAACCTCCTGCACTTCGGCGACAACGGCGTTGTACGTTTCGACCGAATCGGGAGTCTTAAACTTGGTGATCTCCGCACCCTGTGCCACCAAGTCTTGCAACGCCGATTTATCCTTAACAACAAACACTTCGATGCGGGCAATGTCGTCCACGATCGGGTCGGTCGGGTCGTTGGACAGACGGAAAGAGGCTTTGCCGTTCAAGCCGTTGGTGAAAGCCGCGTCGTCAAACACGCCTTCGGCCACACCGTCCACGATCTCCAACGTGGTGTAGGTCCACGGTGCGGCAGTCTGGTATGCAAAGGAGAACTCTTCACGCTCCACGCCCTCTTTGAAGTAGAAGCGCATCGCGACCGCCTGTGTATCCTTATCGGCAGGTTTGAGCGCATCGGTCACGGTGTAGTAAACGTACACGATCTCGGTGCCGTCGGGTCGGAACCCTTCGGAGATCTGGTTGCCCGTGATACCGTATGCCTGCCCCTTTTCCGCATACTGCGGATAGTAGACGGGGCTTGCCACGAACTCGGTCGTATAGTCGATGAATTCCAAGGACGTATCGATTTCCTGCTTGCTGTAATCCTTCGCATCGTAGACGGTGATCGACTTGATGTAGACCACCGATTCGGGCGCGGTTTCATCCACATCTTCGGTAGCGGGATCGTCCTCCGCCGCACGCTGGACCGACCAGCCGCGCAACAAAATGTTGCCGCCGTTGACCAGATCCTTTGCAAATTCAAGGGTGTTTACCGTCTGCGGTTCTTCGAACTTATTGCCCGCGCCGAATTGGCCAACGGCACCGGTGACATAGTCAACATCACGGCCGACGGTGAACGTCGCCACGTTCAGCTTATCGCGGGAGAGCGGGGAGCCGGCGTTGACCGCCACGGCATCCCACGTGCTACCGCTGTAGTTGGTGTACAGTGCCATGATCTTATTGGCCCCGTTCTCGCCGTCAAAGACAATGCGGGTATCGGTGCGAGTGGCAGCGGGAACGTAGTATTCCACCGAGATCGCAAACTCTTGACCGTCCAGCACGTTTTGCTCGGTGAAGCGGCCGAACTCGCTGAGATTCAGCACCAAGCCGGAGTTGTGATGATCGAGTTTCAGGCCGTAGGCATCGGTGCCGGGGATCTGCACGGGAACGAGCGAAGTGTTGCCGTCGATAGGACGGATACCCGCAACCGACTGCTTCTTCAACGTACCGTCGGAGAAATCGATCTGTGCGTAGTCGCCGAGCAACGCCAGTTCTTCGCCCTTTTTGAACAATTTGCCGCAGTGCGCGCAAACCAGATCGCCGGAATAACCGGCCTCATCGTAAGTCGATTCCACGCGGCCGACCCACACGAGGTTCTTGTTCGCTTCGGTAAACTGATCGTGATAAGCCTCGCACTCACCGCGCAGATCATACACACGAACAGTCGCAATCTCGCTCAGATCGTCCGTTTCTTTGAGCGTGTAGGTATAGCCCTCTTCCTCGCTGCCCGCTTGCTCATAGTGAATGTCGCGCAGACGAATGGAAGATTGTTCGTTCAAGGTGTTGAAGAACACCGCATCGAGCAAATCCTTCTCGTAGCGACCGTTTTCATCAAACGTAACGTCGTTGGCGGCGCTCCACGTTGCGGCGGGACCGCCGATCTGATACTGGTAATTCATGCCGGTGGCATCGCTGCCCTCTTTGCGCTCGATCACCAATTTCACGGGAGTGGGCTTGATATCGTCCGCCGAGGCCAGCAGTTCCGCAGGAACTTTCACATAGGTGTAATTGAAGCGGAGATATTCTTCCGCGGTATCCTCTTTATAGTATTCCAAAGTGTTGGCGGTAGCAGTAAGACCGTGTCCTGCCATCGTGAGATACGTGGGATAGTAGGGGTTGGTTGCCACACCTTCAAAATCGACGTAGTAGTGATCGGTTGCACCTTCAACCGTGCCCAGTTCCGCCGCGTTGAACACAGTGAGCGACTTGATGTAGATGGGGGCACCTTCCGATACTTTGTTACCCCAGCCGTACAGCGTAACTTCGCCGCCGTTCACCAACGTCTTGGCAAAGGTAAGGGTCTCCACATCCACCGGTTCGGTGATCTTGTCTTCCTCTTTGCCGCTCCACTGGCCGGCAGGGGCGTGATACGTGATGTCCTTACCCACCGTAAAAGTGGCAAGCGCATCTTTACCGGTCGTAAGGCCGACACCTTGGTTGACACAAACGGAATCCCAGCACGTGCCGCCCCACGATTTGTAGAATGCCATATTCTTCGAACCCGCCGAGGCAAACGCGATACGGGTCGCGGCTTCGTCTTGATGCACGGCAGGGAGATAATACTCCACCGTCACGGCGAGGTTGATGTTATCGAGAAGGTGCGCCTCATCGATCGCAAACGCCGCCTCGTCCAGTGCAAACTTGAAACTGCCGTTGTGCTGGTAGATAGCCAGCGCATATTCGTCGCTGTTCGGCAACTGCTCGATCCTCGTAGAAGCCGACGAGGGGGCCAGCAACTTAACCGACGAGGTCTGTGCCGTGCCGCTCGTGAAGTCGATCTGTGCATAGACCTTACCCTGCGGGATAACTTGATCTTCTGCGATCGTCACACCGCAGGTGTTACAGACCATCGTACCGGTGTTACCCTCGGATTCCAACGTGGGAGCCTGATACCCTTCGGTGGTCACTTCCCACGCCTTTTCCACACGCCACGCGTGCATAGCCGCCACCACTTCGGCGGTTGTCTCTTCCGTGCCGCAATAGGTGGCAAGATCGTACACTTCCACGCGGGCGATCTTTTGGGCATCCGTCATCCGCACGCGGAAAGATCCGTGACCGGCGCCGTTGCGGAGATATGCCGCGGGAATGACCGCGCCGCCCACGCCGTCGGTAACGGCGGCGGCAACAGAAGCCGCGTTCTTGATCAACGTATTGTGAGTAGCCGCCATTTGGCCGTCTTCTTTTTTCTCGCCGTAAATTTGATAGGAATCAATAGCGATCGTGGTACTCTCGTGCCCTTCTTTGGTGAAGAAACGCACGTACACGGGTTTGTTCACGTTCTCTTCCTTGCCCCACGCCGGCGCATCGGCGGTCAGGCTGAAATAACGATACCCCTCAAAACCCTCCGGCACACCGACTTCATGATCGGCGTAAGAAAGCTGATACGCATCCGCGCTCTGTGCCGAAGCATAATCGGGATAGTAGGGGCAGGAAACGGCGTTTTCAAAGTCATAGTAGGAGTACGGGACTTCCTCCACGCCGCCGGTATAGGCGGAATTCAAGATCTTGACACCCGTGATGTACAACTTATTCACGGCCTCGCCCAAGACCTTCACGCGCAAGCGAGTATCCGAACCGCGGATCGCATCCACGCCCGCGGACGAGAGAGTGTAAAACACCACGCCGCGCTCGCCGACCGGCAGGTTGGCATACCGCATTTCGCCGTTCTTAGCATCGGTCACCAACAGCAGGTCACCCGCCAGCGCGGTTTCGCTGTTGATGTAATATTCCACCGCGTAGGTAACGCCGGTGTTTGCGGGAACGGCGTCCAAAAGATTGCCGCCGAAATACAAACCGCGACCGCTTTGATTGGTCGTGATACCGTAAAGTCCGGTGGAGCCGATGGTGTCACCTTTCGGAATATTGGTGTTGGTTTCGGCCGCCAGAATGTAACGCACCACGCCGATATCTTTCCGCGTAGCACCGTTGTTGCCGCCGAAATCAAAATACCCGAACGGTGCGGGCAGTTCATCCGCTGCTGTAAACAACGTAATGCCGCTGATGCAAGACAGCAACAACGCGATGCTCAGCACCAGTGACAACAAGCGTTTGGTCATAACTTCTCCTCCTTACAACAAGAGTCCTTCTCCTGCGCCTTATTAGTGGTAATATTATACCCCTTCTTGCGCGTGTTTGTCAATCGCATTTTTCTGCTTTTGTGCAAAATAATGTGCAGGTTTTTTTGATTTTGTGCATTTCGCGCACAAAATCAAAAAAGACCGTTACGGCGGTAACGGTCCTTTTTTCGATTTATTTGCGATCGGCCAACAGTTGACGGATCTTTTCGTGCGGATCGATGATCACACTGGCGGACATATCGTGGTTGAGCGCCGCAATGATGTACGCAATGTACTTGGACACGTCCACATCGTGGAACCACGGACGGGCCAGCAATTCGGGCGTGCGGTAGGTCAAGTTGGTGCCGAACACGCCGTCAATGATACCGTCGGCATACGCTTTATCGAACGTATCCAAGCCGTTGGTGAAGATGGCGTAGGTGGCATAGGTGAAGATGCGTTTTGCATTGCGCTTTTTCAGTTCATATGCAATATCCAACATCGATTCACCCGAAGAAATGATGTCGTCTGCAATAAAGACGTCCTTACCCTCCACCGAGTTGCCGAGATACTCATGGGCGACGATGGGGTTGCGGCCGTTGACGATGCGGGAATAATCACGGCGTTTGTAGAACATACCGAGATCCACACCGAGCACCGAAGAATAGTACATATTGCGGTTCATTGCACCCTCATCGGGGCTGATGATGGTGAGGTGGTCGCGATCCGCCTTCAGATCGGGGAACGCGCGGAACAGGCATTTCAGCACCTGATAGGTGGGCATCACGTTATCAAAACCCATCAGCGGCACCGCGTTTTGCACGCGGGGATCGTGTGCATCAAACGTGAGAATATTCTCCACACCCATCGCCTGCAACTCCTGCAACGCCCATGCACAGTCGAGCGATTCACGATAACTGCGGCGGTGTTGACGGCCGCCGTACAACAGCGGCATCACCACGTTGATGCGGTGCGCCTTACCGCCCGCCGCTTGGATGATACGCTTGAGGTCTTGGAAATGATCGTCCGGCGACATCGCGTTTTTGCGGCCGAACAGTTTATAATCGCAATCGTAGTTGCCCACGTCAATGATGATATACAGGTCGTCGCCGCGGATACTGCTCTTGATGATACCCTTGCCGTCACCCGACGAGAAACGCGGACAATCCGACTCCACAATAAAGGTATCCTCCGAATAAAAACTGCCCGCCGCCCAGTTGGTGAGATAGTGGTTGATCTTTTCGGTCAACTCTTCCGTCCCGCGCATGGGAAGCAGACGAAGGGGGGCTACCCGACTTTCCGAATGAAAAATATTTTCGCTGGTGATGATCTCCGACAAAACGACCGCCTCATTTCTTATGTAATGCTTTCATTTCGCCTTTAGTGTACCACAAATCGACACGCTTGTAAAGGTAACAAATGCGAAAATTTTCAAAAAGGTATAGACAATTTTTACACGGATATTATATACTGTTACCATCACAACAAGAAGAGGTGTGAAAATGCAGGAGCAGGAAATTATACGCGAACGGGTACTGCTGTGTGCAGTGGACACGGGCGCTTACGATATGGAGATCGCACTGGCGGAGCTGCGGGAACTGGTGAACACGGCGGGCGGTGACGTGGCGGCGATCGTCACGCAGAAACGCGAAAATCCCGATCGCGGCAGTTATCTCGGCAGCGGACGTATTGCCGAAACGGCGGAGATCTGCGAAAACAGCGATATCGACTTGGTAGTGGTGGACGACGAACTCACCTCGATCCAACAGCGCAATTTGGAAGATGCGCTCCCCTGCCGCGTGATCGACCGCACCATGCTGATACTGGATATTTTTGCCGCGCGCGCACGGTCGTCCGAAGGGCGATTGCAGGTGGAACTGGCCCAGTTGCAGTACCGCCTGCCCCGTCTGCTCGGACAGGGCGGTGCGCTCTCGCGACTGGGCGGCGGTATCGGCACACGCGGCCCCGGCGAAACCAAACTGGAAAGTGACCGCCGCCACATTCGCCGCCGTATCGGCGCTTTGAAGGCGGAACTCGAGGAAGTGGAACGCCGCCGCGAAGAACACCGCGCACGTCGCCGCAAAGACGGTTACTGTGCGGTTGCCATCGTGGGGTACACCAACGCGGGGAAATCCACCCTGCTGAATGCGCTGACCGATGCGGACGTGTTGGCGGAAGACAAATTGTTTGCGACACTGGATCCTACGGTGCGCGCACTGCGCCTGCCGGACGGGCGGACGGTCATGCTGTCGGACACGGTCGGTTTCGTGCGCCGTCTGCCGCACCATTTGGTGCGTGCGTTCCGCTCGACGTTGGAAGAAGCGGTCGGCGCCGATGTCATTTTGAACGTATGTGACGCCTCGAGCGAAGAGGCGGAAGAACACTTGGCGGTCACCCGCTCGCTGCTTTCAGAACTCGGGTGCGGCGACACCCCGCAGATCACCGTGTTTAACAAGTGCGACCGTGTCAGCACCCTGCCCGAGACCGAGGGTGCTTCGGTGTGCATCAGTGCCAAGGAACGCATTGGTTTTGACCGCTTACTCGAAGCCATCATCGCGGCGTTGCCCCCCGACCGCCGCCGCGTTACCCTGTTGCTTCCTTTCTCAAAAGGCGCCTTGGCGGAGGAATGCCGCCGCGACGGCGCGGTGGAATCGGAAGAATGGGTGGCGGACGGCCTGCGTATGACCGTAACGCTGGGCGCACGCCTCTTAAATCTGACCGAGGTGTATCAAGTTGAAGAATGATGTAAAAAAAGAGCGCATCGCCCTATTGGACGAGGTGCGCGGTTTATGCGTAGTTTTAATGGTGATCTATCACGGGCTGTTCACGCTGGGGTGGTATAACGATATCGAGATCTGCCGCCAACTGTTCCGCTTTTTTATGCCGGTGGAACCGTTTTTTGCAGGTGTGTTCATTTTCCTGTGCGGGCTGTGTTGCACCCTTTCCCGCAGTAACGTAAAACGCGGTGCCCTGCTCGCCGTTGTGGCGGTGGGTGTTTCGGTGGTAATGGCGGTCGGATTCCCCGAAAACGCCATCTGGTTCGGCGTGCTGCACCTGCTGGCTACCTGCATTCTGCTGTACGCTTTGCTTCACCGCGTCATTGCCCGCGTGCCGGGGTGGCTCGGTGCGGCAATATGTGCCGCACTGCTGTTTCTCTGTTGGAATCTGCCGGTACAATACGCCAACGGCTTTTTCGGCATCCGCGGCGTGTGGGAGATTGCCGTCCCCTACCGCGTGGTGCAGTGTGAGTGGTTGTATCCGCTCGGCCTCGGGCGCATCGGCGGCACCCAAGGGGATTACTTCCCGCTGTTGCCGTGGATCTTCTGTTTCTTTGGGGGCAGTTTTTTGGGGAGATACGTCCATCGGCTCCCTGCCGCTTTGAAACGTTCGCACCTGCCCCCGCTCGCGTTTGTCGGGCGGCACGCACTGATATTCTACGTCGTGCATCAGCCGATCATTTACGGTGTCGGAACGTTGGCAGCAATGATCTAATGCCGATATAAATGAGCATCACGCCGAAACCGCGGCGAAGCCAATCGGTGGGCAGATACACCGTGCCCCACGCGGCAAGTGCGGCGGTGACCGCGCCGCCGAGTGCGGCAGGCCACACCTGCCGCCATTTCACCGTGTGGTGGCGAAAATGCAAGAACAACGCCACGGGTGAGCACAGTATAAAATATAACAAATTTATTCCTGCCGCCGTGCGTTGGGCCACCCCGACCACGGCGGTCAAATATAACAGCAATAACGTGCCGCCGCCGACACCGCATCCGCTGATGAACCCTGCCGCCGCACCGACCAACAATTCTATGATCACAGTAACAACACCGCCTTTACCCCGCCGTACAGCAAGAAGCCGGCCATCGCCCAGCGCAGCCACTGCACGGGAATGCGGCGAAACAAGATTCCCGCCAACCCACCGCCGACCACACCGCCCAAAAGATACCAACCCATGTCCGCTACCACCAAACCGCCGCGCAAAAAATACACGGTGAGCGACACCATGGAGATCGGCACCATCACGGCGAGCGAGGTGGCATAGGCATTCTTTTCGGGCAATTTGAGCCATCCGATAAGCAACGGCACGGCGATCAACCCGCCGCCCGCACCAAACAGGCCGTTTGCCGTTCCCGCAGCAGCTCCCACCACCAACAGCTTGCCGATATCACGGGCGGCTGTTTTTTTGTTTTCCACCATACACCACTCCTTTTTCAATGGTTAGTATGCGCGAAAAAACACCTTTAAAAAAAGGAAAAAGACAACGATTTTGGAAGAAATTTCGCAGAATGTTTGCTAAAGTGCAACATACACTATGCTTGCAAACACGGTTGTAAAACGAAACGGCAAAACGCCGTATCAAGATAGGAGAAAGTTATCATGTCGAAGAACAAGTCTGTTGTTCCCGAGGCGCGCGAAGGCCTCAACCGTTTCAAGATGGAAGCCGCAAACGAAGTGGGCGTGAACCTGAAGCAGGGTTACAACGGTGACCTGACTGCGAAGCAGGCGGGCTCCATCGGCGGTCAGATGGTCAAGAAGATGATCGAGCAGTACGAAAACGGCCTGAAATAAGTCGATTTTCAACTGCGAGCGGTCGGGGCGTTTTGCCCCGACCGCTTTTCAAAATTTTTCCAAAAAAATCTTGTATGACTACTTGACAAACGGGAAAAATGTGTTATAATCACTTATGCTAAATATTGCGGAATGGTGTAATGGTAGCACTACAGTCTCTGAATCTGTCTGTTGGGGTTCGAGTCCCTGTTCCGCAGCCAAAAGAAAAAGACTACCCTCTGGGTAGTCTTTTTCTTTTATCTGCTTCACGGGACTCGAAACGAACTCCAAGGGTGAGCGGCACAGCCCGCGAAGCCTTGGGAGCAACAGTCCGGTGGACTGTTGCGTTCGTGAGAAGAGAGTCCCGTCCTATTGTTTGCTCTTTCTTCGCGGTAAATTCTATTACAGCGTGTCGGCGAACGCCTCTCGTCCAAGCGAGCGATAGCGAGTGCGATAAAGTCCCTGTTCCGCAGCGTCATTCCGCGTGTTTTTGCGGAACAAAACACAGCATCGTCAAAAGAAGATAATACGGTGCATCCAGCAAGGTTTCGCCGAGCACGCCCTTGATGAAGTTGAACACAACCACGAACGGATATTGATGCAACTCCACCGCCGCCACACATTTTACCGCCTCAAACAATACAGTAACGATGAAACACGCGATCAACAGGCGGGCGCAGTACAACGGATACCGCCGCGCGGCGCGGCCGTGCGGGTGTCCGAGCTTACCTGTAAACAACACGATCAAAAACAGGCCAAACAATATACTCTCCACCGCCGTTTCCACCGCGGCGATCGTGTCGGTCGGTAACAACCCACCGTGCACCAACAACCAAATCGCCGTTGCCGCCGTATATATCTTCACCAACAGCAACACGAAATCGGGAAGCAACAGATACCGATACCGCACACGCAAGGTGATGAGTATTGCCACAGCGGTGTATATCGCGATGCAGATAAGGTCGATCTCACCCAGCGAAAACGAAAAGTGCAATTGTCGGTTTTCATATACCGCGACAGCACCTGCCAGCGCCTTTTCCACCGCCAAAAACACAAACATCCAACGGGTCCACTGCCACAGTAAGTGTTGCCGTTCTTTGCTGTGAAGCAATTCGGTCAATTTGGAACGGATCATATGACCTCCTCTTATTGCAGATAGAACGTAAAACGAAACGGTTCTTTCTTCAAACGATATTGTTCGAGCAACATCGGGCCGCAACTGTTCGAGCCAACACCCGACACCTTATAATCCACGCGCAGGTTGGTACATCCGTTCTTTTGCAGTTCGTTTTGGTGGGTGGCTTTGGTCAACGCTTCGGCGGTATATTCCGACACGTTACACTCAAAATCGCCCCGCACCGTCAACCCGCAATCCATCGAAAGGCGTTTCACGCGGGTGTGGTTGCCGTGCTCTTGCGGCATGATATACGGTACGTACTCGGCCGCCGCCGTGGAACGGTACTCGCCCATTTTGGCGTGCGAATACATATCGCCGTAGTTTTCACCGTCCCCCATACCGAAATAGGTGAACCCATCGTTTTCGGCGGCAAGGGTGAACTCAAACCCCAGTCGCGGAATAAACGGCGAACTGAGCCGCCCACTGAAATCACCCGTCACGCTCACCGTCACCGTACCGTCTGCCGAGAAGGTATAAACGGCGGTATATTTCAACAGCGGCACACGCGACACCCCGCCGAGCGCGGCGGTAACGGTGATGGCGTTATCTTTTACCGTGCAATCGTACGTCTTATGGAAGACGCGATCCAAACGATCCCCCTCCGACCACGTGTGGCGAATATTGCGGTCGTTATCGGTGGGAGCGCGCCACACGGTAAGCTGCACGGGGGCGGCCAGCAGTTCCCGCCCCTCTTTTTGAACGGATACAAACTGACCGCACAGTTTGGAGAACGCATAATCGGTCGTTTCGGTATGCACCCGCAGAAGATCCCCTTCCTCAACGATAACAGCCGGTGCCGCCGTGGGCGGCGTGACTGCTTTTTCGCACACGGTCATCTGCACGAAACCGCGCTCGTATGCGCCGTCCAACTGATACAAGTTCAAATACGCACCCATTTCGCAGGGCACTTCCAACGGGAACGGCACCGCCACACGCACGGTTTCGTGCGGGGCGACCGAAACGGCTATCTCACCTTCTGCTACCGTTTTGCCGTCCGCCGTCAGTTCCAAGCGGAAGGTGTACTCCGCAAGGTCGGTAAAATCGTAACGGTTGGTGATGCAAAGCACACCGTCTTTCAACTCCGCCGCAAACCCTTGGTAACAGTATTTCGCGTTCAGCGACCCCGCTTTAAAGGTGCGGTCGTGGAATACCAGACCGTCTGAACAGAAGTTGCCGTCGTGGGTAAGTTCGCCGAAATCGCCGCCGTAACACGGGACACCATCCACCAAGATGGTGTGATCCGCCCATTCCCAAATGCAACCGCCGATAAACTGCGGGTGGCGGTACATCAACTCCACGTAATCCCGCACGTCACCGGGGCCGTTGCCCATTGCATGGGAATATTCACACAGGAAAACCGGCTGTGCAAGCTCGTGATGTGTCAACTTGTGGTGCAATTCATCGGTGGAGGCGTACATACGGGAATATACGTCGGTCCCCTCAAATCGACCCATCGCCGAGGCACTTTCGTAATGCACGGGGCGGGTGTTGTCGCGGTTATGGATCCAATCCGCCATGGCGCGCTGATTGTCACCGTACCCGCTCTCGTTGCCGAGCGACCACATGATGACACACGGGTGGTTTTTATCCCGCTCCACCATACGCTCGGCACGTTCGATGAACGCCTTTCGCCACGCGGGGATCTGATTCGGCCAATCCTGCGGATTTTCCGCATCATCCCAACCCGCCCCCGCGCAACGGCCGGTAAACCCGTGGGTTTCGATATCCGCTTCATCGATCACATAAAACCCCATCTCGTCGCACAGCGAAAGGAAATGCGGCGGCGGCGGATAGTGGGAGGTGCGGATAGTGTTGATGTTCAGTTCTTTCATACGCTGAAGGTCGTGCAGAAGATCCGCATCCGACATGGTAAAACCCTTTTCGGGATGGGTATCGTGGTGATTGACACCTTTCAGTTTCACCGCGACACCGTTTATAAGCAGTGCATAGTCCTCCGACACGGTCACTTCCCGCATACCCACCTTGATGGGGATATATTCGGTCTTGCCGCGTACCACCACCGTGTAGAGATACGGATGCTCGGCGTTCCATAAAATCGGCTGCTCAAGATCGGCCGCCGTACCGTCGGGAGTATAGATCTCGTAATCCTCTGCCGACACACAGATACGGCGGCAATCGGCGGAAACGTCGATGTCGCGAATGTGCCCCGCCTCGCGGGACAGCAGGTACACGTCACGGAAAATACCATTCATGCGGAAGCAATCTTGGTCTTCCAAATAACTGCCGCTGCACCATTTACGCACCACCGCACGCAATTCGTTCTCCCCCGCCTTCACGAAGGCGGAAAGATCGAACTCCGCAGGGATATGCGACCCTTCGGAATAGCCCACGTACTGCCCGTTGACATACAGCGACAGACAAGAACATACCCCCTCGAACACCACGAAGGTCTCGCGTGCCGCCCATGCATCGTCCAAAACAAAGGTGGTGCGGTACACCCCCGCAGGGTTTTCGTCCGGCACGTACGGTGGGTCAACGGGATAGGGGTAGTTGACGTTGGTGTAATACGGCTTTTCGTATCCGTGCATCTGCCAGCAGGAGGGGACGGGAATGGTATCCCATGCCGAAATTTCATCGGGAATATCGATATCGCGCGGATAGAACTTGAAATCCCACGCCCCGTTCAGCAAGCGATAATACTTCGAAGCCGTGCGCTCACCTGCCAACGCTTTTTCCAAGCTGTCATACGGAATATAATACGCCCGCGGTGCTTCACGGTTTTCACACAAAAAAGTCGGATCTTCATAAAAACGCATAGTATCCACTCCTCATCAGCATTTGGGTTCAATATATCACTTTTTGCCGCTTTTTTCAAGTCATTTGCACAAATTTTACGGCTTTTCAATTGACTTTTCGTGTTATATGTGAAATAATAGGTGCAGTACCGAGGGAGGTGCCTGCTATGTATTCCCACCGCGAGGTTGCTTCGATTGCTCAAAACGTGTTTAAGGTGACGCTGTGCGGCACCGTGCACGAAGAACGCGCAAGTTATTTCGTGCAAGCCGAACGTCCCGACACGCATTTTACGGGTGAGTGCGCCTGTACCGCCGATGCGGCGGGGCTGTTGCGTTTTTCGCTGAACGGTCGGGAAGTGCTGCGCGAGATCGCAACGCCGTTCACGCTTGGCTTCGGCATTGCGGAAAACGATGCCGTATACGGTCTGGGGTTGCACCAACAAACGGCGTTCAACCGTCGCGGCACCGTGTGCCAAATGCTGCAAAACAACGGCGTTTCCACCGCCGTGCCGTTTATGACCTCCAACGGGGGGTACGCCCTGCTGTTTGACACCTGCGCGTTTATGAGCGTGGGTATCGACAAGCCCTGCACCACCGAATACCACGATACGTTCGATACCGCGGAACGCTGCCCGAACGAAATTCACGTTTTCGCGGATGATGCGGCCGTGTTCACCTATTATGTGATCTTGGACGAGCGCATTGACGGGCAGATCGCCGCCTACCGTGCGCTCACAGGGCACGCGCCGCTGTTCCCGAAATGGGCATACGGTTTCTTCCAAAGCCGCGAACATTACGGGACACAGGAGGAGATTCTTTCGGTGGCACGCGAATTTCGCCGCCGTCACATTCCGCTGGATTGCATCGTGCAGGATTGGAACTACTGGGGCGAACACGGCTGGAACGCGATAAAGTGGGATGCCGACCGCTATCCCAACCCGACCGCTATGACACAGGCTATCCACGATATGGATATGAAGATCATTATTTCGGTATGGCCGAGTGTAGGGCCGCAAACCAAGGTTTGCAAAGAACTGGAGGCGGTGGGCGGCATTTTGGAAAAGCCCGGCCGTTCGGGTGAAAATTGGGGGCGGGTGCACGACCCGTTCAATCCGAAAGCGGCGGCGATCGTATGGGACTATATGCGCCGCAACTTATGGGACAGCGGTGTGGACGGCTGGTGGTTGGATTCCACCGAACCGGATATCGACGGTTCCAACTCCAAAAATCTTCGCTTTTGCTGTGATACCGCACGAGGGCCGACACGGCGTTTTTTGAACGCTTACGCACTGGCGGCCGTCCGCAACACCTATTGCGCGCAACGGGCCGCGGCGCCCGACCGCCGCGTGTTTATTCTCACACGCAGCGGCTGGGCGGGACAACAGTGCCACGCCGCCGCCACTTGGACGGGCGACGTCACGGCCGACTGGGACGTGTTCCGCAACCAACTGAACTCGCTTCTCAGTTTCAGTTTGTCGGGCGTGCCGTATTCCACCACCGATATCGGCGGTTTCTGGGTGCGGGAGGATTTCCCCGACGGCAACCAAAACCCCGCCTACCGTGAACTCTACACCCGTTGGTTCTGGTTCGGCGTGTTCAGCCCGCTGTTCCGTTCGCACGGCACCTCCACCCCGCGGGAAATGTGGTTCTTCGGCGACAAGGGAGATGAGCACTACGAAGCACAGTTGGCCGCCTCACGCCTGCGCTACACGCTGATGCCGTATATCTACGCCACCGCGTTTCGCGTGTACGACGAGGGGTATTCCTTCCTGCGGCCGCTCGCGGCGGCCTTCAACGATACCGCCGTCACAAGCACGTTCGACACCTATATGTTTGGTGACAGTTTGCTGGTACATATCGTCACCGCACCAGCACAACGAGAAGCCGCGATATATCTTCCTCGCGGATGTGATTGGTACGATTACTTCACGGCACAGAAGTACGAGGGCGGCACCACCGTCACGACGGCAACGCCCCTTTCGACCACACCGCTGTTTGTAAAAAGCGGCTCGATCCTCCTCACCGCCGCCCCTGCCGAATGTACCGCACGACAGGACAATACCCGCCTTACCGTAAAGGTGTTCACGGGGCGCGATGCCGCCACATTCCACTACGTGGACGACGGTGACGGCTACGCCTATGAAAACGGCGTATATATGAAGATCCCTTTCACATGGGACGATGCCGACCGCACGTTGACGGTGGGAACACCCGCGGGCGACCCCCGCTTTGACCCCCGCCGCACGCTAACGGTGGAAGTAAACGGTGTCCCTTGCGGCAGGTTTGATTACAGCGGTGAAACATTGGAAATTCGGCTGTAAAAGCACGAAAACATAACAACAGTTAGGATGGGATTTTAATGAACACAAATCAAAATCACGAGAATAACAATGACCGTCAGGGTTTACTAAAACGCTGCCACGACCTGCAAAAAGCGTTTCTCCTCCCCTTGCTGGGCCTCCTCTTGGGAATTGCGATTCTTGTACTCTGCTTACACACCAAAAGCAGTATCCTTATGGTTTTCGGACTTGCGATCATTATATACGTTTTAAGGATTCACCCGACCGTTCGAAAAATATATCACACGGCGGACAGGGAGTTTTTGCAATCCACGTTCAAGACCGATTTGTTCTACGGCGGATTGAGTGAAACAAACAAATTATTGGTAAAGACCACCAAAGCCGCTTTTGGGAATATTCGCGGCGAGAACATACACCATTGTTTTTCCATCTATTTGAACGTGTTTATTCGCAGCCACGGTGGACTTTCTCCGGAATATTCCACACCGCAATATATCTTGGAGAGAGTACTCAAGAAATTTTCCCACCTCCCCCAAGCAGCCGTTAAACTTTGTGCCACGGTGTCTTTGGAATACATTTATCACCACGAACCTCAGCTGAAGAAAAAGCACGCGCAACAAAGCGAACTCGCACAACTCTTGCACACCACCCAAAAGTACGTTGCGGACATGGCACCGAAAAACGCTCACCTTTGTGACTTGCATCTGCAGGACGAGGATTACGGGCTGGTTTCCGACAAACCGATCTTTGTTGCCGGTTTTGATGAAGCAAAGAAATACCTGTCACGACTGACCAACGCCGACAATGTAGCACCGAATATTCGGCGTTTGGGATCTATGACAGAAGACGGCATCAGTGCCCCCGTCGATATATACTCTCTCACTTTCGACAACGGCGAAGAGTTGCGGATCTACGTTTCTAATTACGGAACTAAGACCTCTACCGTCGCCCCCCGTGGCTTAGTATTACGAAGTGAACGTACAAAATGAATTCTAGTAAATATCCACCGGTATCGCCGGTGGATTTTCAAAAACGCCTGTAAGGCTCTGTTATTAGCAGCGCCTGCAGGCGCTTTTTGCGGCCTAACACCTGCGAGGGGATTGTTACTTGGTACCCGTAAACGGACGCTCCTTTGCCAAAGCTCCCCTTGTCAGAGGAGCCGACGAGCGTAGCAAGACTGAGGGGTAGTGAAACATCGCAGAAACGAGTTTCTCCTACTACCCCTCCGATTTTTGGTCGCTCTCACGGCCAAAAATCACCTCCCCTGACAAGGGGAGGCAAGGCTTCTTTGATCGTTTCATTGTCCATCTTTTGAAGATATATCTTTTCCCACTCACCGCTAAAGCTTTTTTGAACCACCGGCACAGCCGGGGGGCGCTCACAAAATAACAGCGGAGTGGAAATCCACTCCGCTGTTGTGTTTTATCGTTTTTCCTGCAAACGGATCACGGTTTTGTAGTAATCCACCGCGGCAGGCAAGCAACCCGCTTCGATGTTTTCGTTCAGACCGTGCATCCCCTTCATCTGTTCGGGGCCGTAATTCACAGGCGCAAACCGCACGCAACTGTCGCACACCTCGCCGTAAAAACGGGCATCGGTCGCCCCCGTGACCACATAGGGCAACACCCCCACGTCGGGGAAGCACGCGGTGATCGCCTCTTGTGTTACGGCAAACGCCTCCCCTTTCAGGTCCAATGAGGCGGAGGGCATACCGCGATATATCACCTCGGTCTCCACGCCGTATTTTTCGGCAAGGGCGGTGATGATCGCCAAACTTTCCTCGGTGCCTTGATGCGGGATAAAACGCATATTGGCGCACACCGTGGCCTCGGTCGGCAACACGTTATACCCTTCCGACCCGCTTTGCATGGTAAAGGCAATGGTGGTCGCTAGCATGGCCGCCGCCTGTGCGCTGATAAGCGGCATCACTTTTTTAAGCAGCGGGCGGAACAGCCACAAATTCGCCATCACGAGCCGCAAGCCGAAATTCCCGCAATAGGGCGCAATGCGCCCGAACATCGCATTCACCGCAGGTGAAAACGCCGCTTTAAACGGCGAGCGTTTTTCCACCCGTGCCACAAACTTGGCAAGACGCGGAATGGGGGTGTTGCGGGCGGGTGCGCTGGCGTGCCCGCCGACCGAACGGGCGGTAAATTTCACGTCGCCATACCCTTTTTCAAAAATGCCCACAGCGGCAAAATGCCCTTTCACGCCCACCACGGGGTCTTGCACGATGCTACCGCCCTCATCACACAACATAAACAGGCGCACACCATGTTCTTTTAACCACGCGGCCAGTTTGGGCGCGCCGTCACCGCCGACCTCTTCGGTGCAACTGCTGGCAAGATACACGTCACACGCGGGGGTATATCCTTCGGCAAGCAGCTCTTCCGTCGCTTGGAAGAACGCCATCAAACTGGCTTTGGTATCGGCCGCACCGCGCCCCCACACCTTATCTTCCGCGATCATTCCCGAAAACGGCGGATATTTCCACGCCGTTTCATCCCCTGCTTCCACCACGTCCATGTGGCTCATCAGCAAAATGGGGGCTTTGTTGCTCTGCCCTTTCCATTTGAGCATCAAGTTGCCGTCGATCTCGATCTTTTCGGCGGCGGCAAAGGTGCGGGGAAACAGCTCTTCCATCAAACCGTGAAATGCGCGGAATTTTTCCACCTCCGCCACGCCGCGGCGGGAGACGGTTTCCACCTGCACCATACGGGAAAGTTTACCCGCGTATTCCTCCACGCGGGCGGTATCGTCCGACAGCGTGTACACGGTACTTTTGCGCGGAAGCCGCAACGTGCGTGCCAGTGCGGCAAGCAACAGCAAAAGCAGTATACCGCCCACGGCGGCAAGGGCCCACCAAACAAACGCCATCGGTTATTCCTCCTCCTGCGGGGCTTCAGCCTTGGCCCGACGGAACAGCATCCACGCATGGGCGATCGCGATCGCACCGCTGAGCAACATCAAGAATCCAACGCTGGAAATGAGCGACGGCACGCACACGAACAGCACCGACATCACGATAAGCGGGATCGCCACGATCTGTTTGCCGCGGCGGAAATACTTATACGCCATCGCACCGAACAGTGCGGGCACCACGTTGTTAAACGCCGGTTGCAGCACGGGCGCACTCAAAATGGGCTGCAACGGAATGAGCAGCAACACACCCAGTGCAATAACGGCGGTGGTGACCAACGAAGACGTGGCGATCGAAAGGGTGGACACGATCTCGTTTTCGGTGGTGCCTGCCTCAGTACCCACGATGTCCCGCGCGTTAAGCGCACAGGGAATCTTCATATTGATAAGGTTGCCCGTTAAAAACGCGAGGTAACTGCCGCCCGCACCCAGCATCGGGGTATACACCAAAAACTCTACGATACAACTCGGGATATAGATGATACCGATCTGAAGCAGGCCTTTCGCAAAGGCGGAAAGATTCGGCAACGCACCGAGCGACAACCCCATGGCAAACGGCGCCGCAAGCATCAGCACAATGCCGATAAGCGCACCGATTCGCCCGAACAGGTGGGTGCGCGCCATATATTTCGAAAGATACTTTTCATGGTTCTCTGTCAACGTGCTCACCCTCCTTACCATATGATACCAACGATCACAGCCGCCGTCATACCGACGAGCATACTGCCGGCGATCGAGAAATTGTCGAGCCACGCCACTTTCTTCTTTTCGGAGAAGAAGGTGAACACCGCCATGGCAAGGGCGGCAAACGCCAACGTAACGAGCGGCAGATAGTTACCCGTGACCACCAGTGTACCGCTCTTTAACTGCAACAGCGTGCCGACATAACTGCCGAGATAGGCAGTGATAAGGCCGATAAACATTGCGGTCATCGCGCTGTCACCGAAACTCTTGCCACCGGATTTTTTGGTGGAACTGCGTTGCAGACGATTGCAATACGTCTTGCCAAACAGCGCCATACACAGCACACCCCAGATGATACCCACGGCCATCAACAGGCCGATGGTGGCAAACACTTCGGCGGTCATATTGCCGTCGAGCCCCGAAAGTCCCGCGCTTTTGGCGGCGATATCCGCCACACTGGTTTCATAGTGCAACGCACCCACTACCGACAAACGCAGCCACGGCAACGGCACGCCGAGCGACCCTGCAAGCGCAATCACGCCGAGCAGGATGCTGATGCTCGGCAACAGTGAAAAGGTCGCGCTGGCGGTAACGGCACGACGCAGTTTTTGCTTATCCATACCAATGGCAACACCCGCGCGCCACGCCCGCACCATAAAAAAGATGCTGAATGCGATCACAAACAGAATGATCACACCGCTGATAAGATACAGCGGCCAACTGTTCAGTTGTGCTAACATATGTTCTACCCCTTTATGTTATTTCACCCTACAACGTCACCAAACGGGGGTTGCGTTTCAGCGCGGGGAGCACCGTGCGAAGCAACACGTCGGTGGGAAACGCGATGCTGGCAGTGGTCACGCACGGGTGACAACCAAACGTGGCTTCTTCCAGCAGATCGCGGTCGATCAACAACTGCACCTTTCCTACCGTATCGTGAAGCAACCCCATCACGCTGGCGCAACCGGGGGTGACCCCCAACAGTTCTTCCATTCGTTCGGGTGACGCAAACGAAAGACGGGCCGAGCCGATCTGTGCCGAGAGATCTTTGGTGCGAAACGGCTTTTCGCCCGGCATCAGCAAAAGATAAAAGGCCGTTTCCTGCCGATTGCACAGCACCAAGTTTTTACAAAGCGGTGCACCGAGCGCCGCTTTGGGCGCAACGCAATCCTCCATCGTGGCAACCGCGGGGTGATCCACACGGCGGTACGCCACCTCCAGAGAATCCAAAAAGTCATACACCCGCATTTCACGGGGCGAACGCCCCTCTGTCACAGAGGGGCGTCCGTTTTCTACACGTAACTCCATCAGAACAACCCAATGATCTTGCCGTCTTCATCCACGTCGATGCGCTCTGCGGCAGGTACTTTGGGCAAACCGGGCATCGTGAGGATGTCGCCGGTCAACACCACGACAAAGCCCGCACCCGCCGAAACTTTCACGTTTTTCACCGTCACGGTGAAATCGGTCGGGGCACCAAGTTTTGTCGGATCATCCGAAAAACTGTACTGCGTTTTGGCGATACAGACGGGGCAGTTGCCGAAACCGAGCTGTTCCAGCCGCTCGATCTGCTTCTTTGCGGCGGGCATCACGGTCACGCCGTCGCCGCCGTACACCTTCTTGACCACCGCCTCGATCTTTTCCGTAAGCGAGAGATCATCGGCATAGGAGAAGGTGAAATCGCCTTTTTCTTCTTCACACAAACGTACCACTTCGCGGGCGAGGTCCTCGCCGCCGCGGCCGCCGTCTGCCCACACGGTGGACAACACGGTATTCACACCGAGTTCTTTGCACTTTTTGATGATAAAGTCGATCTCGGCATCGGTATCGGTCGGGAAACGGTTGACCGCCACCACACACGGCAGTTTGTATACGTTTTTGATGTTCGCCACGTGGCGAAGCAGGTTGGGAATACCCTTTTCAAGTGCCGTCAGATCTTCGCTTGCCAGTTCGGTCTTTGCGAGGCCGCCGTGCATCTTCAGCGCACGCACGGTAGCCACCATCACCACCGCATCGGGGGTAAGGCCCGCCATACGGCACTTAATGTCGAGGAACTTTTCCGCACCGAGATCGGCACCGAAGCCGGCTTCGGTCACGGTGTAATCCCCCATCTTGAGCGCCATTTTCGTGGCCATCACCGAGTTGCAACCGTGTGCGATATTGGCAAACGGACCGCCGTGCACAAAAGCAGGCGTGCCTTCCAGCGTCTGCACCAAGTTCGGCTTCAGCGCATCTTTAAGCAACGCCGTCATCGCACCCGCCGCTTTCAACTGGCCGCAGGTCACAGGCTCATCGTTATAATTATAGCCTACGATGATGCGGGAAAGCCGTTCTTTCAGATCGGTGATCGAAGAGGAAAGGCACAGCACCGCCATGATCTCACTCGCCACCGTGATATCGAACCCATCTTCGCGCGGAACGCCGTTGGCTTTGCCACCCATACCGTTCACGATGAAACGGAGTTGGCGGTCGTTCATATCCACACAGCGTTTCCACGTGATGCGGCGCACGTCGATACCGAGCGCGTTCCCCTGCTGAATGTGGTTATCCAACATAGCGGCGAGCAGGTTGTTTGCCGCACCGATGGCATGGAAATCGCCCGTAAAATGCAGGTTGATATCCTCCATCGGCACCACCTGCGCGTAACCGCCGCCGGCGGCACCGCCCTTGACACCGAACACAGGGCCGAGCGACGGCTCGCGCAGAGCCACCGTCACGTCCTTGCCGATGCGGCGCAGACCGTCCGCCAAACCGATGGTGGTGGTGGTCTTACCCTCACCCGCGGGGGTGGGGGTGATCGCCGTCACCAAGATCAGTTTACCGTCGGCACGGTCGGTTTCGCGGAGCAGCGAAAGATCCACCTTCGCCTTATACTTGCCGTAACGTTCCACGTACTTTTCATCCACGTGAGCACGCGCGGCGATCGCCGCGATATCTTCCATTTCGCACGCCTGTGCGATTTCAATATCGGTTTTGTACTGCATATTCTTTACCCCTTAAAATAGCGAACTGCCGCTTCGAACATACGAATATCGAAGTTACCGTCCACGTTCTTGTAAAGCCCCTTGCCGATACGCTCACTGTGACCCATCTTACCGAACACACGGCCGTCGGGCGACGTGATGCCTTCAATGGCGTACATCGAATCGTTCGGGTTGAAGTGCACGTCGTCGGTCGCGTTGCCTGTGAGATCCACGTACTGCGTTGCGATCTGGCCGTTTTCCGCGAGTTTCTTGATCAACGCCTCGTCCGCGAGGAAACGACCCTCACCGTGCGAGATCGGCACCGAGTAAACGTCGCCCACGTTGGTGAGCGCCAACCACGGCGACTTATTGGAAGCCACGCGGGTGCGAACCATACGCGACTGGTGACGCGCAATGGTATTGAAGGTCAAGGTCGGGCAGGTTTCATCGGTGTCGATGATGCGGCCGTAGGGCACCAAACCGAGTTTGATAAGTGCTTGGAAACCGTTACAGATACCGCAGATCAAACCGTCGCGACGGTCGAGCAGGTCGGTCACGCCCTCTTTGATAGCGGCGTTGCGGAAGAACGCGGTAATAAACTTGCCGCTGCCGTCCGGCTCGTCACCGCCGGAGAAGCCGCCGGGAATAAACACCATCTGCGACTCTTTCAATGCGGCGGCAAAGTTTTCCTCACTTGCCTGAATGCCCGCGGCAGACAGGTTGTTGATCACCATGATCTGCGGTTCGGCACCCGCATCGCGCACCGCTTTCGCGGAATCGTATTCACAGTTGGTGCCGGGGAAAGCGGGGATCAACACCTTCGGACGGGCCGTTTTCAACGCGGGAGCACGGCGCTCGCCCGCTTCATAGGTAAAGTTCGGGATCTCCTTGCCCGCCGCAGGAATGTTGCAGGAATACACGCTCTCGAGTTTGTCCTCATATGCGCCGAGCAGGTCGCTGAGCAGGACCGTCTCGCCGCAGCCGCGGATCGTACCGTCATCGGTGGTAACGCCGATCTCTACGGCATCCGCCACCTCTTCGGTCACTTCCAGCACGAAACCGCCGTAGCAATAGTTGAACAGCGCAGACACGCCCACACCGTCGTTAAACTTTACACCGATACCGTTACCGAACGCCATCTTCATCACGGCTTCCGCCACACCGCCGATACCGGGGGTATACGCCGCAACCGCGATACCCGCACGCATCAGTTCGGTCACGCGGGCGAAAGTGGACAGCAAGGACGCCGTTTCGGGCAGACCGTTTTCGTCATACAGAGGCTTCAAACACACCACGCGATGACCCGCCGCCTTGAATTCAGGCGACACGACGTCGTCCGTTTTACCCGTGGTCACCGCAAAGGAGACCAAGGTGGGCGGAACGTCCAGATCTTCGAACGAGCCGCTCATCGAGTCCTTACCGCCGATGGAGCCGATACCCAGTTCTTTTTGCGCCTTGAACGCGCCGAGCAGCGCCGCCAGCGGCTTGCCCCAACGCTTGCCGTCACGGCGAGGATGCTCAAAATATTCTTGGAAAGTGAGATACACGTCTTCGAAAGAAGCACCGGTCGCGATCAACTTGCTGACCGATTCCACCACCGCCATATAGGCACCGTGATACGGGCTGTCGGAGGTGAGATAGGGGTTGTAACCCCACGACATAAACGAACAGGTATCGGTGTGTTTCTTTTCCACCGACACTTTCTGCACCATCGCCTGAATGGGGGTGAGCTGATATTTGCCGCCGAACGGCATCAGCACCGTGCCGGCACCGATGGTGGAGTCGAAACGCTCGGACAAACCGCGTTTGGAGCAGACGTTAAGATCTGCCGCCAACGCCTTGAAGTTTTCCGCAAAGCCGCCGCACACCGCGGTTTCCTGCAATGCGGGTTTCGCGGGAGTGATGGTGATGTGCTTGTCTGCACCGTTGGAATTCAAGAATTCACGGCTGATATCCACAATGCGCTTGCCGTTCCAGTGCATCACCAGACGCGGCTCGGCTTGTACCTTGGCCACGGGGCAAGCCTGCAGGTTTTCCTCGGCCGCCAGTTCCAAGAAGCGCTCAATGTTTTCTTCCTCAATGACCACCGCCATACGCTCTTGCGATTCGCTGATGGCAAGTTCGGTGCCGTCGAGGCCTTCGTACTTCTTCGGCACGGCGTTCAGATCAATAACCAAGCCGTCCGCCAATTCACCGATAGCGACCGACACGCCGCCTGCACCGAAATCGTTACAGCGCTTGATCATACGGGTAGCTTCGGGGTTGCGGAACAGGCGCTGCAGTTTGCGCTCTTCGGGCGCGTTACCCTTTTGCACTTCCGCGCCGCAGGTTTCCACCGACTGGGCAGTGTGCGCTTTGGAAGAACCGGTGGCACCGCCGATACCGTCACGGCCGGTGCTGCCGCCGAGCAGGATGACCACGTCACCGGGGGCGGGCACTTCACGGCGCACGTTTTCTGCCGGCGCCGCCGCGATGACCGCACCGATCTCCATACGCTTTGCAGCATAGCCGGGGTGATACAATTCGTCCACAATGCCGGTGGCAAGACCGATCTGGTTGCCGTAAGAGGAGTAACCTGCCGCCGCCGTGGTAACGATCGTGCGCTGGGGCAGTTTGCCCTTGATAGTCTCGCTGACAGGCACCAGCGGATCCGCCGCACCCGTCACACGCATCGCACCGTAAACGTAGGAACGGCCGGACAGCGGATCGCGGATCGCGCCACCGATACAAGTGGCCGCACCGCCGAACGGTTCAATCTCGGTCGGGTGGTTGTGGGTCTCATTCTTAAAGAGCAAAAGCCACGGCTCTTTTTCGCCGTCCACTTCCACCTCGATCTTCACGGTGCAAGCGTTGATCTCTTCACTCTCGTCCAGTTTATCCAGTTTGCCGTGTTTTCTTAAGTATTTCACCGCCACGGTGGCGATATCCATCAAGCAGATCGGCTTTTCGGTGCGACCGAGTTCTTCGCGCACCGCCAGATATTCCTCATAGGTCGCCTGCAGCAGGTCGTCCTCAAACTTCACGTCGTCAATGACGGTGAGGAAGGTGGTGTGACGGCAGTGATCCGACCAATAGGTATCGATCATACGAATTTCGGTAATGGTGGGGTCGCGCTGCTCGGTTGCAAAATACTGCTGGCAGAAAGCGATATCGTCTGCATCCATTGCCAAACCGTATTCCTTCACAAACGCTTCCAGACCCGCGCGATCGAGTTTCAAGAACCCATCCAACGTTTTCACTTCGGTAGGGATCTCATACTGCATCTGCAGCGTGGTCGGTTTCTCCAGCGAAGCCTCACGCGCTTCCACGGGGTTGATGACGTACTTTTTGATCTCCGCCACCTCATCCGCCGACAGAGCGCCGTACAGTGCGTACACCTTAGCGGTACGCACGAGCGGACGGTCACCCTGCGAGATGATCTGAATGCACTGTGCGGCAGAATCGGCGCGCTGGTCAAACTGACCGGGCAGGAATTCCACGGCAAACACCGTGGCACCGTCAAACTGCGGCTCGTCGCACACCGTGTCGAGTTGCGGCTCGGAAAACACGGTGGTCTTTGCATAGTCAAACAACTCTTCGCTTATGTTCTCTGCATCGTAACGGTTCAAAACACGCACGTCCGACAGCGCTTCAATGCCCAGCAGGGTGCGTACATCCGACAACAGAGCTTTCGCTTCGTTGGCGAGTTCTTTTTTCTTCTCAACAAATATACGATATACCATTTGTTAACCCTCCCAAGCTTTCAGCGCACGTGCGCCGATATCGTGACGGTAATAGGCGTTTTCAAACTGTACGTCCGCCACCTTACGGTAAGCGTCTTCAATGGCGGCAGGCAACGTATCCGCCACCGCGGTGACACCCAGCACACGGCCGCCCGCCGTGACCAGTGCGCCGTCTTTGAGTGCCGCACCCGCCACGTACACGCTGTCGCGCACCGTGTCCGCAATGCACAGCGGCTTGCCCTTTTCATACGCTTCGGGATACCCCTTGGACGCCATGATCACACAGCACGCGTGTGCGTTGCAAAACTTCACTTCCGTTTCGGCAAGCGTGCCGTTGGTGGTCGCCTGCATCACGGTGAGCAGATCGCTTTCGAGCAACGGCAACACCACCTGCGTTTCGGGATCGCCGAAACGGCAGTTGTATTCGATCACCTTCGGGCCGTTCGGGGTGAGCATCAACCCGAAATACAAACAGCCTTTGAAGGTGCGGCCCTCCGCCTTCATCGCACGGACGGTCGGCAGGAAGATGGTATTCATACACTCCTCGGCCACCGCGTCGGTGTAATACGGATTGGGGGCAACCGTGCCCATGCCGCCGGTGTTGAGTCCGGTGTCGTTATCCCCCGCACGTTTGTGATCCATCGAGGAGATCATCGGTACCACCGTTTCGCCGTCGGTGAACGAGAGCACCGACACTTCGGGGCCGGTCAAAAACTCTTCAATCACCACGCGGTCGCCGCTCTTGCCGAACTGCTTGTCCTGCATCATCGCACGCACCGCGGCCTTCGCATCCTCGCGCGTTTCGGCAATGATAACGCCTTTACCGAGTGCCAGACCGTCCGCTTTGATGACGGTGGGGATCGGCGCACTCTCCAAATAGGCGAGTGCCGCCTCCATATCCTCAAACACTTCGTATGCCGCGGTGGGGATGTTGTACTTCTTCATCAGATTTTTGGAAAACACCTTGCTGCCTTCGATGATCGCCGCAGCCGCGGTGGGACCGAAACAAGGAATTCCCTTTTCGGTCAATGCATCCACCGCACCGAGCACCAACGGATCATCCGGTGCGACCACCGCATAGTCGATCGCGTGGGAAACGGCAAATTCCGTCACCGCGGCAATATCTTTCGCATCGCCGCCCACACACACGGCATCCGCCGCTATACCTCCGTTACCGGGGAGGGCGTACACCGTTTCGACGGTGGGGTTTTCACGCAATTTTTTTATGATAGCGTGCTCGCGGCCGCCGCCGCCCACTACTAAAATCTTCATTGTCCGTTTTCCTTTCGCGATCAATGGTGGAACAAACGCATCCCCGTAAACGCCATGGTCATATCGTACTTGTCACAGCATTCGATCACCACGTCGTCACGAATGGAACCGCCGGGTTCGGCAATGTATTTCACGCCGCTGCGGTATGCACGTTCGATGTTGTCGCTGAACGGGAAGAACGCATCCGAACCGAGCGCCACACCGTCGCGACTGTCGAGGAACGCGCGTGCCTCTTCATCGGTCAGCGGTTCGGGCTGACGGGTGAAGTACTTCTGCCAATTACCGTCCGCACAGACGTCTTCTTCATTCTTGTTGATATAGCCGTCAATAACGTTGTCGCGATCGGGACGACCGAGCGTATCTTTAAACGGCAGCGCAAGCACCTTTTCGTGCTGGCGCAGGAACCACGTATCCGCCTTGGTGCCCGCCAAACGGGTGCAGTGAATACGCGACTGCTGACCCGCACCCACGCCGATGGCCTGTCCGTCCACCGCGTAGCACACCGAATTGGACTGGGTATACTTCAAGGTGATGAGCGCCACGATCAGATCACGCACCGCGCTTTCGGGCAGATCCTTGTTCGCCGTGACGATATTGGAAAGCAGTTCGCGGTTGATCTCAAAGTTGTTGCGCCCCTGTTCAAAGGTGATGCCGAACACCTGCTTGTGTTCGATCTCTTCGGGAACATAGTCAGGGTCGATCTGCACGATGTTGTAGTTGCCGCCGCGCTTGGATTTCAAGATCTCCAGCGCTTCGGGTTCATAACCGGGGGCAATGATACCGTCGGACACTTCGCGCTTGATCATTTTGGCGGTGGTCACGTCACACACATCCGAAAGCGCCACCCAATCACCGAACGAGCACATGCGGTCGGTGCCGCGGGCACGGGCATACGCACACGCGAGGGGGGATTCGTCCAAGCCTTCGATATCGTCCACAAAGCAGGCCTTCTTCAGCGTATCCGACAGCGGAATTCCCACCGCCGCCGACGTGGGGCTGACGTGTTTGAAGGAGGTGACGGCAGGCAGACCGAGCGCCTCTTTCAGTTCCTTCACCAACTGCCAGCTGTTAAAGGCATCCAAGAAGTTGATAAAGCCGGGACGACCGCACAAAATGGTGATCGGCAACTCGGTGCCGTTGTTCATAAAGATCTTTGCCGGTTTTTGGTTCGGGTTGCACCCGTATTTCAATTCGAACTCTTTCACTGCCGTTTCTCCTTACTTGTTTTTATTGATCAAGCGGTCGTCCGTCTCGCCGGTGGCAAGGTCGGTATACCGCACAAAGAGCGATATCTTGTTATCCTCATCCAAAGCATCCCACAACTCCGCCGTGAAAGCATCAATGTCGTTCGGCACTGCCACGCGTTCCGGCTCGCCTTGGAAGGTGGGAATGGGGTTGCCGTCGCACACGTAGGTGTGGATGAAGTGGCCGAGACCCGCAAGAGCGGGGTAACTGAAGGTGTAGCGGTTGCAGGCTGTGCCCGCGGCATCCGCACTCTTCAAAATGCTCATATCGTAAGTGAAATCCCCATCCGCAAAGGTCAGCATACCGCTGATACGGGGGGTGAGATTCGGGGCATCGGGCTCAAACTCACGGGTGGTGAGTGCGCCGGCAAAGGTGTTGCCCGCTTTCAAGCCTTCATAGATGGTGTCGGTCTGGTCGCCGTTGGTGACGATCAGTTTGTTTTCGTATTCACGGACAGCCGCATAGATGATAAGGCTCGGGTCCTCCACCTTGGAAGCATCGAACGGTTCGGTAAACACCGCACCGTCACGCTGGGTAAACACACGATTGCGGCTGTTGGCACTGCGGCCCATAATGAAGTAGGCGGAAACCGCTTTTTTGCCGTCCGCACTCTTGCCGATGATGATACCGCGACCTACATACGAATTGCCCTGAATGCGCGAGGCGGCGGCGGGGATCTCATAAATGTTCATTTCACATACTCCTTTGACACTTTTTCCACTGCGGCAGGCAGGATCTTCCATTCCGCCAAACGCATCACGCGCTTTTGCAGGGTTTCGGGGGTATCCTCTTCTCGGATCGCCACCGCTTTTTGCATAATGATCTCGCCACCGTCGGGAATCTCATTCACAAAATGCACCGTGGCACCCGTCACTTTCACACCGTAAGCCAGCGCCGCTTCGTGCACGCGCAAACCGTAAAACCCTTCGCCGCAAAACGAGGGGATCAGCGAGGGGTGCACGTTGATGATACGGCGAGGATACCGTGCGGTAAACTTCTCGCTCAAAATGACCATAAACCCTGCCAGCACGATAATGTCGATACCGTGGCTGTCGAGCAGGTCACAGATCTTTTCTTCAAACGCTTCGGCACTGCCGCACTCCTTTTTGAGTACGACCGCCGTTTCGATACCCGCGTTTTTCGCACGGGTAAGCGCATAGGCATCCGCCTTGTTGGCGATAACCAGCGAAATGCGACCGCTTTGGATCACACCGCTTGCTTGGGCGTCAATCAGCGCTTGCAGATTGGTGCCGCCGCCCGAGACCAATACGGCGATCTTTGTCATAAGATCACCTTGTCGTCCGACTTCACGATCTCGCCGATGATGTACGCATCCTCGCCGTTGGCACGCAGGATCTCCAACGCACGGTCGGCGTTTTCGGGCGCCACCGTAATGCTCATGCCGACACCCATGTTGAAGGTGTTGAACATATCGCGCTCGCTGATGCCGCCGGTCGCCGCCAGCAGGTCGAAAATGGGGAGAACACGCACCGCACTCTTGTCGATGCGAGCACCCAGACCGTCCGGAATGCTGCGCGGAATGTTTTCATAGAAGCCGCCGCCGGTGATATGGGAGATCCCCTTGACCGGCACTGCCTCCAACAACGCGAGAACAGGCTTCACATAGATCTTCGTGGGGGTCAACAACACTTCGCCGATAGAGCGACCGTCCAGCGAATCCACCGGACGGGTGATGTCCTTGTGGTCCACGTCGAACACCTTGCGAACCAGCGAGAAACCGTTGGAGTGCACACCCGTGGAGGGCAGTGCGATCACCACGTCGCCCGCTTTCATCGTCTTGTTGTTGATGATCTTATCCTTATCCACCACACCGGTGCAATACCCCGCCAGATCGTATTCGTCCACGGGATAGAAACCGGGCATCTCCGCCGTTTCGCCGCCGATGAGCGCCGCACCCGACTGCACGCAACCCTCGGCCACGCCCTTCACAATGTCGGCAATGCGCTCCGGCACGTTCTTGCCGCAGGCAATGTAATCGAGGAAGAAAAGCGGCTTCGCACCGGCACAGATAATGTCGTTCACGCACATTGCTACGCAGTCGATACCGACCGTGTCGTGTTTATCCATCAAAAAGGCGATCTTCAACTTGGTGCCGACACCGTCGGTACCGCTCACCAGCACGGGGCGGGTGATTCCCGTAAGATCCAGTTCAAACAAACCGCCGAAACCGCCGACGTCCGAGCAAACGCCCGCCGTCATGGTTCTGGCAATGTGCTGTTTCATCAATTCAACCGCGCGATACCCTGCGGTAATATCCACGCCGGCCGCGGCGTAGCTGTCGGATTTGGACTGCATATTCATAGTGATATCCTCCTCAATTTGGCTTCAAAGGAATTTTATTTTTAAGTTCGCCCGAAGGTGAAATGCGGGTGTGCGTTATTCTTCGCCGGACCAACAATAGGTGCAAAGTTCGCATTCCGGCAGACCGATGGCCTCCACAATGCCTTCCAACGACTGGAATTCCAGCGAAGCAAAGTGCAACTTTTCACAGATCGCACGGCGCAGATTCTGCCCCCGTTCGGTGGCGGAATCGCTGTACTCCGCGAGATGGGCAAAGCCCTCCTCACCTTCCAGTTCCATAATGATGCGGCGAGCGATCAAGTCCATCTCACTGGTGGAACGCGAGAAATTCAAGTATTTACACCCATACATGATCGGCGGACAAGCCGAACGCATATGTACTTCTTTCGCACCGTGCTCATACAGAAAATCCACCGTTTCCTTCAACTGAGTGCCCCGCACGATGGAATCGTCCACAAACAACAGGCTCTTGCCCTGTATCAGTTCGTGTACGGGGATCTGCTTCATCTTTGCCACGCGCGAACGTTCCATCGGGCTGGAGGACATAAAACTGCGCGGCCACGTGGGAGTATACTTGATAAACGGACGGGCAAACGGGATGCCGCTCTGATTCGCGTAACCGATCGCGTGGGGCGTACCCGAATCCGGCACGCCGCACACGTAGTCGATCCCGTCGGTCAGCCCTTTTTCTTTATCGTCTCGCGCCATAACGCTACCGTTGCGACAACGCATCACTTCCACGTTCACGCCCTCGTATTTCGAGGTGGAATAGCCGTAATACGACCACAAGAACGCACAAACGCGTTTTTTCTTCCCCGCAGGGACCAACACCTTCACCTCGTCGGCGGTGATACTCACGACCTCACCGGGGCCGAGCTCACGCAAAGGCGTATAGTCCAGTTTTTCGCAGGCAAACGACTCGAACGAAACGCAATAGCCGTCGGCACTCTGTCCCAATACCACGGGAATGCGCCCCAAACGGTCGCGTGCGGCAACCAACGTGCCGTCATCCCGCAGAATAAGAATGGACATCGTCCCTTCGATGGATTCCTGCGCGAAGCGCACACCCTCCACCAGATCGCTCTTGCGATTGATGAGCGCCGCCACCAACTCGGTCGAGTTGGTGACGCCGCCGGTCATCGCGTTAAAGTGGCTTCCCGCCGCCAAGCAATCGTTTTGCAATTCTTCGGCATTGTTGATAATACCGACGGTGCAAAGTGCATAAGCGCCCCACTGCGAACGAATAAGCAACGGCTGCGGATCGGTATCACTGATGCAACCGATGGCCGCCGTACCGCGCATATCGTCGAACACGTGCTCAAACTTCGTGCGGAAAGGGGAATTTTGAATGTTGTGGATCTGCCGTTGCAGACCCATCTCTTTATCGTATGCCGCAAGACCGCCGCGGCGCGTGCCCAAGTGGGAGTGGTAATCCACCCCGAAGAACACGTCCGCCAAACATTCGCCATGCGACACCGCGCCGAAAAAGCCCCCCATGGCTTTAGGCGAAGAACAGTTCGGACAAGGTCATCGGATCGATGTACTCGCCGTTCTTGTACACACGCATATTGCCGGACGCGATCTCGTCGATCAGCATCACACGGCCTTCCGCATCATAACCGAACTCAAACTTGATGTCGTACAGCACGAGGCCTTTCTCCTTGAGGTCGTCTGCCACGATCTGAGTGATCTTCTGGGTCATTTCCTTCATGTCGTCATACTGCTCGGCAGTCATCACGCCGAGATCCACCAAACCGTCTTTGGTCACCAGCGGATCGCCCTTTTCGTCGTTCTTGAAGGTCATTTCCACGTATGCGGGCAGATCGGCACCCTCTTCGATGTAATCGCTGTAACGACGATAGAAGCTGCCCACCGCTTTGTGACGGCAGATAACCTCAAGACCCTTACCGAACACCTTGGCGGGGAGAACCTCCATCGTGGTGTCTTCCAGCGAAGCGTTCACGTAGTGAGTCAAAATGCCGGCGGCATTCACTTTCTCAAAGAAGTAGATGGACATACGCAGGTTGACGTCGCCCACACCGTCGATGGTCAGGCCCACCGCGTTCTCACCGGGATCAAACACGCCGTCCTTGCCGGTGCAATCGTCCTTAAACTTCAGCAAGTAGTTGCCGTTATCCAGTGCGTATACGTCCTTCGTTTTGCCTTTGTAAACCAGTTTCTTTTCCATTGTTGACGACTCCTTTTTTATGATTAAAATTTTGTTAAACGAAATTACAGGCGGGAGGCGATGTCCGCATCCTTTTGAAGCACCGCCGCGGCATCCGCCGCGCGCTTCGCATTTAAGCGATCTGCCAGTGCCGCATCCTCTACCGCGAGGATCTGTGCCGCAAGCAGTGCCGCGTTGCCGCCGCCGTTCACCGCCACGGTTGCCACGGGAATACCCGTGGGCATCTGCACGGTGGAAAGCAGGGCATCCAACCCATCCATCTGCGGGCCTTGGCACGGAATGCCGATCACGGGCAGGGTGGTGTTCGCCGCCACGGCACCCGCCAAATGCGCGGCCATACCCGCCGCCGCGATCATCACGCCGAAACCGTTCTCACGGGCACCGCGCGCAAAGTCGCGCGCTTCGTCGGGTGTGCGGTGTGCGGAATACACGTGCACCTCAAACGGAATGTCCAGCGACTTCAACATATCGGTTGCTTTTTTGACGATGGGCAAGTCGCTGTCGCTTCCCATCACGATACCAACTTTTTTCACGGTTGAACCCTCCTTAGAACTAAAAAAGGGCGCACTCAACTTACGGTAAGTCAAATGCGCCCAGACGGTCGGCTTTCCCATTCTTTGTTCCATGTGGTGCTCCACTGATCCGTCAGTCGCAAAGAATGCTGTAGTAATAATAAATTACATTAGAGAGTATACCATATTTTGTCGCTTGGTGTCAAGAAAAAAGCGTGTGTTTTTCGGTGCGAAAATTTGTATAAAACGCAACAAAAGGACACGGCGAAAACGCCGTGTCCTTTACTGCAATTATGCCTTGTTGACCGAACCGAACAGTTCCATCTTCTCCTTGACGGTCGCTTTGATCGCTTTGGTGCCGTCCGCAAGCAGTTTGCGGGGGTCGAAGCCCTTGCCCTCGAGGTCTTTACCCGCTTCCACGTACGCACGGGTAGCCGCCGCAAACGCAAGCTGGCATTCGGTGTTCACGTTGACCTTGCACACGCCGAGGTCGATCGCTTTCTTCACCTGCTCTTCGGGGATACCGGTACCGCCGTGCAGCACGAGCGGCATATCACCCACTGCGTTCTTGATCTGTTCGAGCACGTCGAAGCGCAGACCGGGCCAGTTCTCGGGATACTTGCCGTGGATGTTGCCGATACCCGCCGCGAGGATATCCACGCCGAGATCCGCGATCTGCTTGCATTCTGCGGGATCCGCACATTCGCCCAGACCCACAACGCCGTCTTCCTCACCGCCGATGGAACCGACTTCCGCTTCGATGGAAAGGCCCAGTTGATGTGCCACGTGCACGAGTTCGGTAGTCTTCGCGAGGTTTTCTTCGATCGGGTAGTGCGAGCCATCGAACATGATGGAGGAGAAGCCCGCCTGCACGCACTGATAGCACTGATCGTAGGTGCCGTGATCGAGGTGCAACGCCACCGGCACGGTGATACCGAGGGTCTCGATCATCGCTTTCACCATGGCGGACACCACCTTGAAGCCCCCCATATATTTACCCGCACCCGCAGACACGCCGAGGATAACGGGGGAGTTGCACTCCTGCGCGGTTTCGAGCACCGCACGGGTCCACTCCAGATTGTTAATGTTGAACTGACCGACGGCATAGTGACCGTCACGCGCTTTTTGCATCATTTCAGCAGCAGAAACCAACATAATACTAACCTCCGACAATTTTGATTAAAATCACGCCTCTTATTATACTCACATTTCAAAAAAAAGCAAGGGCTCTGACATAATTTTCACTTTATAACAAAAACAGCCGCGGCAACCCGCCGCGGCTGTGCAAAATTACATTATTCCGCAATGTACTCCAACGCGATCTTGCGGTCACTCTTGAATTGACGCAGGGTCACACCCGCCGCCGTCAGCATACGCCGCGAGGCACGTGTCGCATCCGTTTCGGCATACTTATCCGAAAGATACACCACTTCACGAATGCCTGCTTGAATGATCGCTTTGGCACATTCGTTGCAGGGGAACAACGCCACGTACAAACGCGCACCGCGCAGCGACTTGCCGCGCGCGTTCAAAATGGCATTCAACTCCGCGTGCACCACAAATGGATATTTGGTTTCGGAAAAACCGCCTTCCCGCTCCCACGGAAACTCATCGTCCGAACAACCGGCAGGGAAACCGTTGTACCCCGTTGAAAGGATCACGTTGCCGCCCGCAGGGTCATCGTCCCCGCTCACGATGCAGGCACCCACCTGCGTGCTCGGGTCCTTACTGCGCTGTGCCGCTAGCATCGCGACCCCCATAAAGAACTCGTCCCAACTGATATATCCTTCGCGTTTCATAAAAACACCCTTTCCGCATGCTTGAATGCACACCACACTCACTCATTATATACGAAAAGTCGAATCTTGACAAGCCCGTATTTTTGTTTTATAATGAGAAAAACGTTTGTTCGGAGGGAGCTATGGAATTCTATATCACGTGGGGACTGCTGGCGGTGGTGATCGGCCTGCTTGCGGCGGTGCTGTTGCGCCGCCCGCAGGACAACGGCAGCGAGGCGCGCCTGCGGGAGGAAATGCGTGCTCTGCGGCGTGAACACGCGGAATCCCGCGCGGCGGAACAAGATCGGTTGTATCAAACGCTGAACGCGCAATCCGACCGTTTGAACCGCACGCTTTCCGAAGCGGTGGCCCGCCTGCAGGAAAGCAACGAACAAAAACTCGAGCAGATGCGCGCCACGGTGGATGAAAAACTCACCTCCACCCTGCAAAAGCGACTGGATTCGGGCTTTCAGACGGTGGGCGAGCAGTTACAAAACGTCTACCGTTCACTGGGCGAGATGCGGGAACTGGCCTCCGGCGTATCCGACCTGCAGCGGGTGCTGACCAACGTGAAAGCACGCGGCACGTGGGCGGAGGTGCAGCTCGGCAATTTGCTGGAACAAACGCTGACGGCAGACCAGTTTGAACGCAACGTTTCGGTGAAGAACAACGCCGAACGGGTGGAGTTTGCGGTGAAGATCCCCTCCCGCGAGGAAGAAGGTGCGTTCGTGTGGTTGCCGATCGACTCAAAGTTCCCGCAGGAGGATTATCTGCGACTTTCGGAAGCGGCCGACCGTGCCGACCGCCAAGCGGTGGAGGAAGCCGCCAAAGCACTTGAACACATCATCAAAAAAGAGGCGGCGGACATTGCACGGTTGTACATCAACGTACCTGCCACCACCGATTTCGCGATCTTGTTTTTGCCCACCGAGGGGTTGTACGCCGAGGTGTTGCGCCGTCCGGGGCTGGCAGAGGAATTGCAACAGAAATACCGCGTGATGGTGTGCGGCCCCACCACCATCACCGCCTTTTTGAACACCCTTCGCATGGGCTTTCGCACCATCGCGCTCGATCGCCGCGCCGCCGAGGTGTGGAAGGTGCTCGGTGCCGCCAAAGCGCAGTATGACAAATTCGGTGTGGCGCTGGACAAGATTCAACGCAAAATCGAAGAAGCGGGCAACACGTTGGAAGATGCCCGCACCCGCAACCGTATTATCCAAAAAAATCTGCGGGGTGTGGAAGAACTCGCCCCCGCCGAAGCGGAAGACGTATTGGAATTGCCGACAAGCGAGGAAGAATGAGAACACAAAAACCGCACGGCCGATGGAGATCATCGGCCGTTTTTCGTTACTCGATTATCACTGCATCGGCTATTGCGGCGAATTGGGCGAGGGACAATTCCTCCGCGCGGGCGGTGGGGGACACCCCCGCCGTTTCCAACGCCGCACGCAAACGCTCACGGTCGGCCACCGCCGAACCGAGCGAGTTTGACACCGTCTTGCGACGTTGACCGAAGCCCGCCCGAATGAGGCGAAACATCATTTTTTCATCCTTCACCGCAACCGGCGGGGTTTTGCGAACGGTCAAACGGATCACCGCGCTGTCCACGTTCGGTGCGGGCATAAAGCTCCCGCGGGAAACGTCGAACAGTTTTTCCGCTTCGGCATAATACGCCACCGCCAACGTCACCGCCCCCGCGGCACGCGTGCCCACAGCGGCGCACAAACGGTCGGCCGCTTCCCGCTGAACCATCACGGTGAGCGAGTCGATGGGCAGGCGGCTTTCCAGCAACGCCATAATAAGCGGCGAGGTGATGTAATACGGCAGATTGGCGCACACCGACACACGCCGATCGCCGAAATTTTCACGGATCAGCGCGTGCAGATCGAGTTTTAAAGCATCGCCGTGCACCACCGTCACGTTGTCGCATTCCGAAAGCGTTTCATCGAGAACGGGCAACAAGCGATCGTCCAATTCAACGGCGACCACCTGCCCTGCCACCGCGGCAAGTTCCTTGGTGAGAACGCCCACACCGGGGCCGATCTCGAGCGCCCCGCCCTCTTTATCCGAACCACAGGAAGCCGCCATACGCGGGCAGACCGACGGATTTATCAAAAAATTTTGCCCGAGTTTTTTGGAAAAGGAAAAGCCGTGGCGCGAAAGCAGATCGCGCAAGTAGGCAATATCGGTCAGTTGCGGCATTACTTACGCCCTCCCTTTCTGCGGCGACGGCGACGGCGATTGTGCACCACGCTGAGCGCCACGTATCCCGCCACCAGCAGGAGGAACAAGCCGATGCCGATGTACAGCCACACCGACGTGAACACCCGTTGGACATACCGCCACACTAACAGCACGTTACTGCGTTCCACCGAAGAGCCCGCGATCATCGGCACTTCCCCGATCTTTTGGTCCAATTGAATGTAGAGTTCCACACGGCCGTAGTCGCCACCCTTTTGAATCGGTGCATCCACCGCCTTATCGCTGTTCAACACGGGCTTTAATATCACGGTGGAGGCATCCAATTCGTTGGGCACTACCGTGCCGAACGAACCACCCGTCACCAACACCACCGTATCCTGCGACCACGCAAGATCCACCGGCAACTGCGATACGGGCTGTCCTTCGGACAGCAAGATCTTATACGAAAAGTTTTTAAACGCCCACTCATACAGATTTTGCGTATCTTCAAAATGTGCGATCGCGCGGTCGGTCCCGTCGGCCGCGGCACTGCCGAGCACCACCGCCATATAGCGATACCCGCCGTCCTTCGCCACCGACACCATACACCGCCCCGCTTCTTCTGCGTAGCCGGTGCGCCCGCATTCCAGTTTGGAATAATAACTGTCGGTGATGGGGCGAAGCATCGAATTCACCGTGGCGCGCTGTTGTTTCGCACCCACGATAGGCGTGACCTCATAATTGCGTACCCCCATCATCGCGGTCAATTCGGGATACTCCATCGCTTCCCGCATGATCTTCGCAAGATCCCGCGCGGTGGTGTACTGACCGAGCGCATCCAACCCCGTCACGTTGGCGAAGGCGGTATCGTGACAACCCAACTCCTTTGCAAGATGGTTCATGCCGTCCAAGAAAGCCGTCACACTGCCCGAAACGGCCGTGCACAGCGCCACACACGCATCCGCCGCCGTTTCCGCCATCGTTGCGGTTAGGAGGTCGCGCAAGGTCCACGTATCCCCTATCTGCATACCCACCACGCCGAGACCGGTACCGGTAATTTGCAAGTAGCACGAACGGTCATACACACCCGTGGCGGTGTCAATATCCAAATTGCGGGCGCGTATCTCGCGAATAGCATACAGCCCCACCATCACCCGCACGGTGGCGGAGGGGGAACGACGCACGTCCGCCTCCCGCTCAAACAACACCGCATCCTGCGTGGGGTCACTGCCGACGTACATCAAAAGCGCCGAACGGGCGTTCACCGCCACATCCTCGGGCAGGAGATAGGAAGCCCCTGCCGTTATCGGCACCGCCAGCATCACAGCCAACAGCACAACCGCCGTCAGGATCGCCGTTACTCGTTTCATACCGTTCTTTCCATCCTTCTACTCTCGTCTTTACTCAGCTTTCTTCAACACTTTTACGATCTCGCCGAGATACATGCGGTGATAATCCCCGCCGTTATAGTGGGTTTCGATGGTGCTGTCCAGAAAATTTTGCGGTTCCAGATCGGAGGTGTAGAGTTTGCGGCAGACCAACACCAACTGTGCCTCGTCAAAATACGGTGCCGGCGCATCAAAACGCGGGGTCAGTCCGGCCTCCGCCACCTTGTCGGTATCCCGACCGGACACGCTGCCGCAAATCTGCATCGCGTGGCGGAACTGCGTGCCGAGGAAGGAGAGGGTGTAATATTTTTCCCGCTCCATAAAGCCGTATGTATGGCGCGAGGGGCGCACCACCGCCGCCGCGACCGGCGCATTCCACATGCAACCCACGCCGCCCCAACTGGCGGTCATGGTGTTAAAGTCGGTCGGTTGCCCCGCCGTGATCAGCATCCATTCCCGCCCGATCATACGAAACAGGTTGCCTTCGATCTCCTGCGGAGTGATCTCGATAAATTTGCTCATATTGTAACAACTCCTACCGGTTTTTATTTATAAGTATGTCTTGGTTAACAATATATCACTTTTCTTTCCTTTTTTCAAGTGGTCACACCATTTTTTATGTGGCATAGATTGGTAAGGAAGGAGGAGATTTCTATGATATGGTACACCGTCAAAAGCGGCGACACCGTGTGGTCGTTGGCTCAGCGCTGCAACGTTGACCCCGTAGTTATCGTGCGCTTAAACGGGCTTGCAGACCCCAACGTTTTGCAGATCGGGCAACGTCTGCGCCTACCCTGCAATCCGCGCCCGCCGATGCCCCCTGCACCGCCCGCGCCGCCGGAAAGGCCGCCGCGTCCGCCGCGTCCACCGATGCCCGCACCTTGCGAAGATACCTATGTCGTGCAGGCGGGCGACACCCTCTTTTCCATCGCCGCCGCCAACGGCACCACAGTGGAAGAACTCGTGCGCCTGAATCGCCTTCGCCGCCCGAACCTTATCTTCCCCGGCGACCGTTTGTGCCTGCCGCGATAACGCAGGCATAGGGTGAGCAGTTAAATCCGAACACGCCGAAAAAAGCGACAGAAGCAATCTGCTTCTGTCGCTTTTCGTATACGCTTACTTTACAGACCCGTAATGAATGCGTCCAGTTTTGCGGCGGTGCGCGCAAAGTACGCATTCAAGCGCGCCACTTCCGCCTCAAACGTTTGGGCATCTTTTTGTGACAACGCCACCGCATTCCATTCTTCATCGCCGTTCGGGGCGCCGATCACGGTGGTGAGGATCGGCCAACGCTCAAAATTATACTGCTGAGAAGCGTAGATCGTATCCGCCATCGATTCCACGTAGGCAGGCAACGTTTCCACCCGCTCGCGGAAGAAAGTCCGATACTCCTGCTGCAGTATCGTGCGGCATTCCTCCACCGCAAACAACATATAAAACCACGCCGAGTGGCTGTCGTATAAGAAGTCGATCTTCTCTTCGCCGTTCCAATAGTGGCAGTTTTCGGAAGAACGGTCGAAATCCCAGATGGGTCCCATGGTAAATTTGCCGCCGGCATCCAACGTCATGTAACACGAGGAGTGGAACGCACTGTCGGTGTTATTCATAAACTCCTCCACCAAATACCACTGGGAGAACGAGCGCACGTCAAAATAGTCGGTGATCTGTGCGTAATCCCCGCTTTGCAGGGCTTCCACGCCCTTCTTCACCTGCTGATAGATATACAAAATGTGCATGGTGTGATCTTGCAGATCCTCATAATCGGGATCTTTCAGTGTCAGCCACTTGTGACTGTACGGCACCTGCATAAACAGTTCTTCGGTGGCAGGGTCATAGAAAACTTCGTATCCGTCGCCGAGCGGACGGATCCACTCAGCCCGCTGTGCGTCACTCACCTCGCCCACGTGGCCGTCGAATTCTAGCAGATACCCGCTCTGCCCCATCGACATCCCTTGCTCATACTCGGTGATATCCACGCGGTCTCCTTCAATTTCGATCTTCTCCGCAAGGTCATACGTGCCCCAGTAACGCCCGTTGTACCACAGGTCCACGGGGCGGCGTTTGGGCACCCACGCTTGTTCGGTCCCTTCCGCCAGATATTGTGCGGCAAGGTTGCGAAGCAGGGATTTATCCTCGTAATTGGCGACCAACGCCCAATCCTTGGATTCGGACATATCCAACAGCGTCGCCTTTTTATCCAACTTCACGGTGTAACTCTTTTTCGGGTGTCCCCACGTGCTGTTGCCGCGCCCCTTGGCACGGGAAGTGACCAGCATCGGCTCGACCGCATCCCCGCCGCCGAGGTAGAACGTAGTGGCTACGTAGTCGTTTTTAGACACGATATCCGTATGATCCGTCGTGTTGAGCGCCACCGAAGGCAGACCGGTATCCAGCGTTTCCACCTGCAACGTGACGGTGCGCGCCTCCCCTTCCCACGGCACCAGTGTCAAGGTCAGCGGTGCCGTAAGATCCAGCACCGACAGTTCCGAAACCACCCGTGTACCGTCCAGCAATACGTTCTCGCCGTAATAACGGAAGGTCGGGATCATCGCCGAAAGGTCGACACCTGCGGGCACCATCGCCGAGAGGGTATCCCCGCCGTCGTAACAAGCGAAGGAGAAGGGCAGTTGCTCGTTATCCCGCATCAGAAAGGCAAAATAACCGAATTCCGCCGCGCCGTCCTCCGCCTCTTTCGGGGTCAGATCGGCCAGAGAAAGCAACGGTACGCCTGCACGCTCGTCGGTCGGAGCAAAGGTGTTGGAGGAGGAGGCGCGGGTATCGCCTTTTATCTCGCCCGTCATCACCGTGACCGTATCTCCCGCAGGGAGTGCCCCTATCTTCTGCACCGCATATTGCAAGATCAGCCGTGCATCGGTGGAGTCGGTCTTCCCGTCGCCGTCCGCATCCGCCGTGCGGGAATCCACATCGTCCTCGCCGATCTTTTGCACCGCATATTGCAGCACCAAGCGCGCATCGGTGGAATCCACACGGCCGTCGTCGTTCACGTCGCCGTTGCGTAAGGTTTCGGTCACTGCCGCACTCATCGCTTTGTCACCGCCGAGTGTCAGCGTGGCGGCCTTTTCGATGTTCTTTTCCCGCACGATGCCGCCGCACCACTCGTAGTAGTATCCGTTGTGCATATGTACGGCGTAGGAAAACCGCAGGTCGTCCCCCTCTTTCCATGCCGTGCCGCCGAAGCGGGAGAGCGGCAACGCGATCTCATACGTCGTGGTGGCGGACTCCTCATCGCGCCGCACGTAAAACTCGCCGCCCGTTTGGTCGGCAACGTAGGTCTCCTTGCCGGAACAGTAGCCGCGCACGACACCGTCGCTCCCCGCCGCGAAGCCAAAAGCATACCGTTTACCGCTCGGCGCTGCTATCTGCATCTGCAACGCATCGCCGCGCCAAATAGTCGCTCCGTCCTCTTCGTTTCGGTGTTCCTCATACCGCGCGACCGCACCGAAGTAAAAATGCGTATCGTCCCAACCGAGATACACCTCACCGTCCAGCGCCACCTTTTCCGCCTCGCCGGGAAGGGTAAAGGTCTGGTAATTCACCAGCGGCATATCCGACACGCCCCACTCGGCTTCGGTGATGACACCGTCCGCCGTGGGCGGCGTCGCAAGCCGTCCGATGGTGCGGTCGGCCGTGGTGGCAACCGCCGTGATCCCGATATCTTGAAGTCGGCAGGCGCCAAACAGTAAGGTGATCGCCGTTATCAGTGCCGCCGTGCGTAAAAGTTTCAAACGCATAGGTGTCCCTCCCTCGTCTTACTAACAGTATGATACAGGAAATCCACCCACTTTGTCAACGACTTTTGATAAGATTAAGTAATTTAATATGCAATATGCCGAAAATATCGGTAAGGGGTTGCATTTTTTAAAAGAGGGTGGTATACTGTGTACAGATACAGGATGATGAAAGAGTGGGGCGACCCGCTCTTTTGTGTTAGGAGGATGCGTATGGCAGAAAAGACCGGTGGCGTGGCGGCCGTGTGCCGCCGTTTGGCACAGCCTGTGGCAGACGAGTTGGGGCTCACGTTGTGGGACGTCCGCTTTGTAAAGGAGGGCGCTTCGTGGTATCTGCGTTACTGGATCGACAAGGACGGCGGCGCCGACTTGAACGATTGCGTGGCGCTTTCAAGGCGGCTGAACCCGCTGTTGGACGAAGCCGACCCCATTCCCCAATCCTATTCACTGGAGGTCAGCACCCCCGGTGTGGAACGGGAACTCACCCGCACGGAACACTTTTCGTATTGCGAAGGTTGGGCCGTGGTGGTGCGGCTGTACCACGCGGTGGACGGCGAACGCGAGTTCGCAGGTATTTTGCTGCCGCTCGGTGAAGACGGCACCGTACGCATTGAGACCGAGGAGGGCGAGGAACTCACCTTTGCCAAAAAGGATGTCGCCCGTGTGAACGTGTTGGACGATGAAGACGCTTACGGTATCGACGAAGAGGACGATGCCGAGTAATACGAGAAAGGATGACTGTCAAAAAATGGCTACTAAGAAACAGAACAATTCCAACGCCGAATTCTTTGAAGCGGTACGTTTGTTGGAAAAGGAAAAGGGTATCCCCGCAGAATATTTGATCGAGAAGATCCGCACCGCGATCGTGCTCGCCGTGCGCCGCGATTTCGGCGCAAAAGAGAACGTCCTCGTGGTGATGGATCCCGTGACCAACGAGTTCCGCGTGACCGTGCAAAAGACGGTGGTGGAAGAATTGAGCGACCCCGATCTGGAATTGCTTCCCGAGCAGGCGGTAAAATATAAGAAAAACGCCAAGGTCGGCGACGTGGTGGAGATCGCGCTTGAAACCAAGCAGTTCGGCCGTATTGCCGCCCAATCGGCAAAACACGTGATCCGTCAAGGCATCCGTGAGGCGGAAAAGGGACAGCAGTTCGAAGAGTTCCAGCGCCGCAATCAGGAATTGGTTACCGCACTGGTCACCCGCGTAGATCCCACCACCGGTTCCGCCAGTGTGGAGATCGGCAAATCCGAAGCGCTTCTGCCGAAAGCCGAAATGATCGGCGACGAAGAGATCCGCGAGGGTATGCACATTAAGGTGTTCGTGGTGGATGTGAAAGAAACCGAAAAAGGTCCTCGCATTTACATCTCCCGCACCCACGCCGGATTGGTCAAGCGCTTGTTTGAAAACGAAGTGCCCGAGATCTTTAACGGCACCATCGAAGTGAAGGCCATTGCCCGCGAAGCGGGTTCTCGCACCAAAATGGCGGTGCTGGCACACGAGGAAAACGTGGATGCGGTCGGTTCGTGCATCGGTCCGCGCGGCGCCCGTGTGGCGAAGATCGTGGAAGAACTCGGCGGCGAAAAGATCGACATTGTGGATTACAGTGACGATGCAGAGAAATTCATCGCGGCGGCGCTGTTGCCCGCCAAAGTCGTTTCGGTGGAACTGGATCCCGACGGCGCCAAAGCCTGCCGTGTGACCGTTCCCGAATCGCAGTTGTCGCTCGCGATTGGTAACAAAGGACAAAACGCCCGTCTGGCAGCGCGCCTGACCGGCTGGAAGATCGATATCCGCCCCGAAAGCGGATTCTTCGGAGAGTAAGGGAGATTGAGAAATGGCACAAAAGCAAACTGCGCCGCGGCGGGTGCCGTTGCGTAAATGCACCGGTTGCGGCGAAATGAAGCCGAAAAAAGAACTGGTGCGTGTGGTGAAAAGCCCCGAAGGGGAAATTGCACTGGACCTGACGGGCCGCCGTGCCGGTCGCGGGGCGTACGTCTGCCCCACGCGCGCGTGCTTGGCGGCGGCGCGAAAAGCGCACCGTTTGGAACGTGCGTTTGCCTGTGCCATTCCCGATACGCTTTACGACCGTATGGAGGAGGAATTGGCGGCGAATGAATGACCGTTTGAACGGAATTTTGGGGATGGCACGACGTGCCGGTCGGCTGATTGCGGGCTTTGATGCCACGGTCGATGCGGTCAAAGCCGGTCGGGCACAACTGGTGTTGCTGGCCGCTGACCTGTCACCCAAAACCGAAAAAGAATTGCGGTTTGCGGCAGAAGATGCCGTGCCGCTTCTCTCCGTCGGGTTGACCAAAGAGGAGATCGGACACGCCGCGGGATTCGGAAAGCCCGTAGGTGTTGTTACTACCGAAGATAAAGGCTTTGCGGCCGCTATCATCAAGGCCGCTGACTGTCGCAATAAGGAGGATGCCGTATGACCGTTAAATACCGTGTCGGCGATGTTGCCAAAGATCTGGGGGTTGCCAGCAAGGACGTTATTGCTCTGCTGGCAGAGTATGTGGATACCCCGAAAAAGAGTGTGACCACTCTGACCGAAGAGGAATTGAACCTCGTTTTTGAATATTACACGCAGAAAACGGCGGTAAAGAGTTTGGATGCGTATTTTGCCGCGGCGGAAAAACGCCGTGAGCAGTCTGCTGCCGCCGCAAAGAAGGCGAAGGAAGAAGCGGCCGCCGAACTGCGCCGTCAGCAGGAAGAAGCCGCGGCCGAACTGCGCCGTTTGGCAGAAGAAGCGGCCGCCGCCGAAAAAGCGAAGGCGGAAGCCGAAAAAGCCAAAGCCGATGCCGAAAAAGCCAAGGAAGCGGCGAAGAAGGCCGCCGAAAAGCAGGAGATCGAGCGCAAAGCCGCCGAAAAACGTGCGGCAGAAGAAAAGAAGGCCGCTGAAAAGAAAGCGGCGGCACCCGCGGTGGTCATTCCGCCGCAGCAGCCGAAGAAAAAGAAAGACAAAACCGAAAACGCGGCACCCATCAACCGCGAGATCGAGCGCCGCACGGTAGATACGCGTGCGCCGCAGCAGATGTCTGCCAACAAGTACGACGAGAAGTACGACGTGATGGCACAATCTTCCAACCGCGTGCGCGGCGAAGGTGTGGCACAAAAGCAGAAGATCAACCAGAAATCTCAGCAGTACAGAAAACCGCAACGCCGCCGCGAAACCGAAGCGGAGCGTATGCGCCGCATTCAGTTGGAACGCCAGAAGAAACCGGTCGTCGCACAGGTGGGTGAAACCATCACGGTGGGCGAATTTGCCTCCCGCTTGAAGGTCACTTCGGGCGAAGTTATTAAGAAACTTATGTTGATGGGCGTGATGGCTTCGGTCAACGAAGAGATCGATTTCGACACCGCCTTCTTAGTAGCAGAAGAACTGGGCGCAAAGGTGGAGCGCGAGGTGGTGGTCACCATCGAAGAGCGCATCATCGACGACAGCGAAGACGCCGCACAGGATCTGCAACCGCGTGATCCCGTCGTGGTGGTTATGGGCCACGTTGACCACGGTAAGACCTCCATTTTGGATGCGATCCGCAAGACCAACGTCACCGCCGGTGAAGCGGGCGGCATCACCCAGCACATCGGCGCATACCGCGTGGATATCGGCGACGGCAGTATGCTGACCTTCCTCGACACCCCCGGTCACGCCGCGTTTACCTCCATGCGTGCCCGCGGTGCACAGGCAACCGATATCGCCATTCTGGTGGTCGCGGCGGACGACGGCATTATGCCGCAGACCATTGAAGCGATCAACCACGCGAAAGCAGCCGGTATCGACATCGTGGTGGCGGTGAACAAGATGGATAAGCCCACCGCTAACCCCGACCGCGTGTTGCAACAGTTGACCGAGCACGAACTGGTTCCCGAAGAGTGGGGCGGCGACGTGATCTGCGTACCCGTGTCGGCACTGACCGGTATGGGTATCGACCGTCTGCTCGAATCGGTGCAGTTGGTGGCGGAAATGAAAGAACTGCGCGCCAACCCCGACCGTGCCGCCAAAGGTGTGGTCATTGAGGCACGCTTGGATAAAGGCCGCGGCCCCATCGCTACCGTGCTGGTGCAAAACGGCACCTTGCACAGCGGCGACATTCTGGTGGCGGGCACCGCTGTCGGCCGTGTGCGTAGCATGAGCAACGAACGCGGCGACAAGATCCGCGAAGCAGGCCCCTCCGTTCCCGTGGAGATCATGGGTCTTGACTCGGTTCCCACCGCAGGCGACGTGTTTAACGCCGTAACCGACGAGCGCTTGGCGCGCGAATTGGTGGAACAGCGCCGCGATGCCGCGAAGGAAGAACAGTTCAAGCAGTATCAAAAAGTCACACTGGATAATCTGTTTGACCAGATGCAGCAGGGCGAAATGAAAGAACTGGGTATCATCGTGAAGGCGGACGTGCAAGGTTCGGTGGAAGCGGTGCGTCAGTCGCTCGAAAAACTTTCCAATGCCGAAGTACGCGTGCGCGTGATCCACGGTGCCGTGGGTGCGGTGAGCGAAAGCGACGTTATGCTTGCCAACGCCTCCAACGCCATCATCGTGGGCTTCAACGTGCGCCCCGAACCGCTGGCGATCGCCGCAGCGGAAGCCGCTTCGGTGGATATGCGTATGTATCGCATCATTTACGATTGCATTGAAGAGATCGAATCCGCTATGAAGGGTATGTTGGCGCCCAAGACCCGTGAAGTGCTGCACGGCCGCGCCGAAGTGCGTGAGGTCTACAAGATCTCGGGTGTCGGCACGGTGGCCGGTTGCTATATCACCGACGGCAAGGTATACCGTAACGACCTTCTGCGCGTGGTGCGCGAAGGTATCATCATTGCGGATGATAAGATGATCTCGCTCAAACGCTTTAAGGACGACCAGCGCGAAGTGGCAGAAGGCTACGAGTGCGGTATCGGCCTTGAGAAGTTCAACGATATTCACGTAGGTGACGTGTTCGAAACCTACATTATTGAGGAATATCGCGACTAAAGAACAGGAAAGGAAGACGCTTATGCCAAGTTATCGTTCCGGTCGGCAAAGCGAAGATATTCGGCGGGAACTCACCGCCATTCTCCGCACGGTCAAGGATCCGCGTGTCACGGGCCTTATCAGCATCGTGCGGGTGGAAGTATCGGGTGATATGAGTCACGCACAAGTATACGTCAGTTCCATGGACGGTATCGAAAGTGCAAAAAATGCCGTAAAAGGGCTTTGCTCGGCGGCAGGGTATATGCGCCGTGAACTCGGTATGGCCCTACGCCTGCGTTGCGTGCCCGAACTGCATTTTATTGCGGATGATTCCATTGAATACAGTGCGGGTATTGCCAAGACGCTTGCCGAATTGAAAAAGGAACGGGAAGCACGCGGCGAGGTGGAGGAATGAGCCGCCGCGTTACGGTAGAGGAAGCCGCCGCCCTGCTCCGCGAGGCGGACGATATCCTTCTGCTTCTCCACCAATATCCCGACGGAGATACCATCGGCAGCGGCTATGCGCTGGCGATGGCGCTCACCGCACTCGGCAAGCGCGTGCGCCCCGTGTGCAGTGACCCCATTCCGCACAAATACGATTTTTTGACCGAAGGGACGGAATTCCCCGTGTTCACCCCTGCTTTTATCTGCGCGATGGATGTGGCGGATACCAAACTGCTCGGCAAATTGGCCGAACAGGGTGCCGCGGCCAACCTCTGCATCGACCACCACGCTACCAACGTGGAATACGCTGAAAACCTGTTGTTGGATGCCTCCTGCGGCGCGGCGGCAATGGTGGTATATCGGGTGATCCGTGCACTCGGCGTGCCGCTTGACCGCCGCATGGCGGAGTGTTTGTACACCGGTCTTGCCACCGATACGGGTTGTTTCAAATATCCGAACACCACCCCCGAAGCACACCGCATTGCGGCGGAGTTGATGGAGGAAGGCGCACGGTACGCGATGATCAACGAGAGTATGTTCGATCGCAAGACCCGCGCACGTATGGATCTGGAGCGTCTGGCGCTCGCCGGTATGCAATACCACTTCAACGGACGTTGCGCGGTGATGGTCATCACCAACCGCATGGTGGAAGAAACCGGTGCCGCGGAAGACGATATGGAAGGACTGGCCCCTCTGCCCCGCCAAATTGAAGGGGTGTGGGTAGGTGTCACCCTGCGCGAAAAAGCAGACGGTACGTTTAAAGCCAGCATCCGCACGGGCGACAAAGTCAACGCCGCCGATATTGCCGCCTATTTGGGCGGCGGCGGTCACCGCGGTGCGGCGGGTTGTGCCGTCAACCGCCCGTTAAACGAAGCGGTAGCCCGCGTGCTGGAAGCGGTCGCCGCCCGTGTTGACAATATAAACGCCTAACAAAAGGAGGTCTTGAAGATGAGTGTGAACGGCATTTTATGCTTGGATAAACCATCGGATATGACCTCTTTTTCGTGTTGTGCGGTCGTGCGCCGTCTGCTCGGCACGAAAAAGGTAGGACACGGCGGCACGCTGGACCCGCAAGCAACGGGTGTTCTTCCCATTTTGGTGGGCAACGCCACCCGTGCGCTGGATTTTCTGCCCGACCACACCAAACGCTACGTTGCCACCCTGCGTTTCGGCGCAGTAAGCAACACGCTGGATGTGTGGGGGCAGGTTTTTGAAACCCACAAACCCCTCCCCACCCAAGCGGCGGTGGAGGCGGCATTGCCCGCTTTTCGCGGTCATATTATGCAGGTGCCGCCGATGGTATCCGCGCTCAAAAAAGACGGCAAACGGTTGTACGATCTCGCCCGTCAAGGCATTGAGGTGGAACGCGAAGCACGGCCGGTGACGGTGCATGCGCTCACACTGCTCGCTTTCGACGAAGCGGAAGGGACCGCCGTGCTGGATTGTACCTGCTCAAAAGGCACCTACATTCGCACCATCTGCGACGATCTGGGACGTGTGCTCGGTTGCGGCGCGGTGATGACGGCACTCCGCCGCACGGCGGCCATCGGCCTTTCGGAAGAACAGGCACTCACGCTTGATACCGCACGCGCATTGGCCGAAGACGGCACGCTGGCCGCGCGGCTCATCCCCATCGAGCAAGCCTTGTCGGAATATCCCGCCCACACCGTCAGCGAAGCACAAGCCGTGCGGTTTCGAAACGGCGGCGCTTTGGCATTAAACCGCTTAAAAGGGAACCCGCCTGTGGGTTTGACGCGCGTATACGCACCCGACGACACCTTTTTGGGCCTCGGTCGTCCCGAAGCGGATGAATTGCGGATCGCTCGCCTGTTTTTTGAATAAGGGGGGGGCCGTATGAAACGCCTATCGTTGCTTGACGCGTTAGACACCACTCCTCGTGCCGTTGCGCTCGGCTTTTTTGACGGGGTACATCTGGGTCATCGCGCCGTTTTGCGCCACACCCTGACCGCGGCCGAAGCCTATGCTCTCACGCCCGCGGTGTTCACGTTCGATACGCTGCCGAAACTCGCCGACAGCGGCTTGTTACTCTCCCGCGAGGAGACCGACCGCCGTTTGGAACAACTCGGGTTTTCCGAACGTATTGCCGCCCCTTTTTCGGCACTGCACGACTTAACGCCTAAAGCCTTTGCACAAAACGTGTTGGTCGACACCCTGCACGCCGCCGTCGTTTGTTGCGGCAGGAATTTCCGTTTCGGGAAGAACGGCGAAGGCGACGTTTCCGCCTTAGAACATTGGGGGCAGGTTTTTGGATTTGATGTGCGCGTGCTGGATCTGGTTACGGCCGACACCGAGCCGATCAGTTCTACCCGCATTCGCCGTGCGCTTGCGGCGGGGGATATGCCCACCGTCAATCGGCTGTTGGGACATCCCTACGAAGTGACCGCCACCGTGGTGAGCGGTGCACATTTGGGGCGCACACTCGGCACGCCGACAATCAACCAAAAGCTCCCCCCCGAAACCGTAAAACCACCGTTCGGCGTGTACGCCTCGGTGGTAGAGGTGGAAGGGCGCGTACACCACGCGGTCACCAATCTCGGCGTTAAGCCGACAGTGGGCGGTTGTGAACCGCTTGCGGAAACCTGCATTTTGGACTACAACGGCGATTTGTACGACCGCACCGTTACGGTGCGCCCCGTGCGGTTTTTGCGCGCGGAGAAAACCTTCGATTCGGTGGAATCGTTGCGCGTTCAGATTCAAAAAGACAGCGAAACGGCCCGCGCTTGTTTTGCTCCTACGGGACACACGCGCGCCGTCTTGTTCGACTTTGATGATACGCTGCAAAATCGGCGGGAGGCGTTTTTGAACTATGCCCGCGGTTTTGTCCGCCGCCATTTCCCCGCGTTGCCCGCCGATACGCAAGAACTTCGCGCCCACGATATGGCAGAGTTTTGCGCTTCGGGGAACGAATTCCCGAATTACGACGCTTTTTATACCGCGCTGATCGAACACTGGCAATGGCAAGGCGCCCCTCCTATCGAACGACTGGTGAACGAGGCACGTTGTTTCTTCCCCAACTACACCACCCTTTTACCGAACGTAGACCAAGGTCTGACCGCTCTTCGAGCAAGGGGGTATCTTTTGGGTATCGTCACCAACGGTGATATTTTCATACAAAACAAGAAACTGGACGTCAGCGCGTTACGCCCCCTTTTCGACACGGTCGTGATCGCAGGGGAAGAAGGTGTTTCCAAACCCGACCCCGAGATTTTTTACCGTGCGGCCGCGCGGCTCGGCGTTTCTCCCGCCGATTGTATTTTTGTGGGCGATCATCCCGAAAAAGATATTGAAGGTGCCGTTTCGGCAGGGATGCAGACACGATTTATGTGCGCTTGCGGTTGGTTTGACCCACCGGCCGGTGTAACGGTAGTCCACTCGATGGACGAATTGATTGAGAGTATATAAAACGCGCCGTGGCCAAAGCCGCGGCGCGCGATTTTTTATCCTTTTTCGACAAAACCCGTATTATGTGATTTGCATTATGCAAACCGTTTCAGAACATTCCCAGCACGCTGTCGGTAAGGTCTCCCACCGTTCGCAGTGCGTGTCCGACGTTGCGTTTCAGCCCGCGGCGATTTTTATGCATATAACACGCCGCCAAAGCACCCAGTGTTCCGCCTGCCAACAGGCCGACGACCATTCCTTTCATAAATCCGCAAAGTGCACGCCCCATTTTGGCTATCTCCTTTCGTTTTTTAGGCAGGGTTTGACTGCTCACCCTAGTATGGCCGAAACAAATGAAAAATATGTGCCGTTGGGGTTGCCAAATCGCGGTTTTTGCGCTACAATGTAAGAAATAATATTTTAAAAAAGGAAGATGCTGTTATGACAATGTATCCCTTATTGCTCACTCCCCACGTAACCGATTATCTGTGGGGCGGCACCCGTTTAAAGACGGAATACGGCTATCCCACCGATAAGGATATTGCGGCGGAGGCGTGGGTGCTCTCTTGCCATAAGGACGGCGCTTCGGTCGTTCAAAACGGCGAACTCGCAGGCCGATCCCTGCCCGAAGTGCTGGCCCTGTGGGGCGACGACGCCATCGGTACCAAAGCGGCGGCGTTCCCGTATTTCCCCTTGCTTATCAAACTCATCGATGCAAAAGATCGCCTGTCGGTGCAGGTGCACCCCGACAACGAATACGCCCTGCGTGTGGAAGGCGAGTTCGGCAAGACCGAAATGTGGTACGTCGTGGATTGCGACGAGGGCGCCGAGTTGATCTACGGTTTTAACACCACCCTCACCCAAGAGGAACTGCGCGCACAGATCGAAGCGGATACCCTGCCCGACGTGTGCAACTTCGTGCCGGTGAAAAAGGGGGACGTGTTCTTCATTGAAGCCGGCACCCTGCACGCCATCGGCAAGGGCATTCTCATTGCCGAAGTGCAGCAGAATTCCAACACCACCTATCGCGTGTCCGATTACGGCCGCCTCGGCGCCGACGGCAAACCCCGTCCGTTGCACGTGGACAAGGCGGTAGACGTGACCGTTCCCACGCCGCCCTCTATCCCCTACGGCCAAACGGGTGAGATCACCAACGTGGAAGGCGGCACGGTGCGCGCACTCGCCGCCTGTGAGTTCTTCACGGCGGATCTCGTAAACGTGGACGGCACCGCTGCCTTCGGCAAAGAAGACACCTTCGTTTCCCTGCTGTGTCTGGACGGCGAGGCTACACTGACCGACGGCGAAACCACTCTCACCCTCACAAAGGGCGCTTCCGCCTTTGTGCCTGCCGGTATGACCGTGAAGGTGACGGGCAAAGCACAGTTGCTCCAAAGCCATGTGTAAACCGACACTGAACATCGTGCTGGTGGAACCCGAGATTCCGCAGAACACGGGCAACATTGCCCGTACCTGCGCGGCAACGGGCGCACGCCTGCACTTGGTGGAACCGCTGGGTTTTCGCATTGACGATCGCAAATTAAAACGTGCCGGATTGGACTATTGGCACCTGCTGGATATCACCTATTACAAAGATCTGAACGATTTCTTGCAAAAGAACAGCGGCCCTTACTTCTTTTTCACCACCAAGGGTACGCATATCCACTCGGATATGACCTATCCCGACGGTGCGTATCTGGTGTTCGGCAAAGAAACGGCGGGGCTACCCGAATGGTTACTGCACGACCACCCCGATTCCTGCGTGCGGTTGCCGATGATCGCCAACGATGCCGCGCGCTCGCTCAACCTGTCCAACACGGTAGCGGTAGGGGTATATGAAGTACTCCGCCAGTGGGGTTATCCCGCGCTACGCACCGAAGGCCATCTCACACAATATTAAGGGGAGAAAAGAATGGCACATCCCATCCGCCATTTTCGAACGGTGTTTCGTCACCGTCGCCGCGTGATCGCCCACTGTGCCAAGGCGGGGATCCTGTGGCGAGGACTTGTACACGACCTGTCCAAATACTCGCCCACCGAGTTTTTGCCCGGCGCAAAATATTTTGTGGGCGAGCGCAGCCCCAACGAGATCGAACGGCAAAAACACGGATATTCCTCCGCGTGGATCCACCACAAAGGGCGCAACCGCCATCATTTTGAGTATTGGACGGATTACGATCCCACGACCCACGTAATGACCCCCGTGAAGATGCCGCTTATATTTGTTGCCGAAATGTTTTGTGATCGTGTGGCAGCCAGCAAGGTGTATCAAGGGGAACGCTACACCGATGCACATCCGCTGGCGTATTTCGAAAAAGGAAAACCCACCCGCGCCATTCACCCCGCCACTTCCGATCTGTTGGAATCGTGGCTTGTGATGCTGAAAGAACAGGGCGAGGAGGCGACGTTTCGCTATATTCGCGAAATGCTGAAAACCAAACAAGCGTATTAAAAGATGACCGAATGCTGTGCATTCGGTCATCTTTTATCACTTGCAGTAGTTCTCCACGTAACCGTCAATGGCGTTCGCAATAATCTCACGTGCCGCTTCGGCGCCCAGCACTTCGTTCACCGCCGTTTCCTTGTCTTCCAGTTCCTTATACACGCGGAAGAAGTGGGTCATTTCGTCAAAGATGTGGGCGGGTATTTCGGAAATATCCTTGTAACTGTTGTAGGTCGGGTCGTGGAACGGAATGGCAATGATCTTTTCGTCATACCGTCCGTTATCGATCATCGTGATCACTCCGATTGGATAACAACGTACCGACGTCATCGGATGCAGCGGCTCGGAGCACAGCACCAACACGTCCAACGGGTCCAGATCATCCGCATAGGTGCGGGGAATAAACCCGTAGTTCGCAGGGTAGTGTGTCGAGGTATACAGAATACGGTCCAACATCAAAATGCCGGTCTCTTTATCCAGTTCGTATTTACACTTGCTTCCTTTTTCAATCTCAATCACGGCCACAAAATCCTGCTTAGTGATGCGTTTCGGGTTGATGTTATGCCAGATATTCATAACGCGCCGCCTCCTTTGATACTCATAGTATCGCACGAAACGGCGCGTTTGTCAATCATTCTTCCATTTGTTTGCCCAAAAATGCCGCCGCCACCTGCATCATCTTCACGTCCCCCTCGCCGGGGATCGCACCGCTTTCGGGCAACAGCAAACACACACTGCCGATAACATCGCCCGCCGCAATAATGGGTACCGCCACCGCGGCAAAGCGGTCCACCCCTTCCGCGATCAACATACGTTCGCTCTCCCCCGCGCGCGCCAGATGGGTGCGCCGCTGCTCCATCGCGGCCTCCAACATCGAGGAAACCTCGCGGTCCTGCAGTTCCTTTTTGGAAACGCCCGCCACTGCGATAATGCGGTCACGGTCGCTCACCACTACCGCCTGCCCCAACGCACGCGCCATCACCTCGGCATACTGCACCGCAAATTCACCGAGCTCCCCCATCGGCGAATACTTCTTGAACACGACCTCCCCATCGTTGTTAGTGAAAATTTCAAGCGGGTCTCCCTCGCGTATCCTCATTGTTCTTCTAATTTCTTTCGGTATAACCACACGACCAAGGTCGTCTATGCGTCTTACAATACCTGTTGCTTTCATATATAAAAACTCCTTTTCACTATTTAATGGTGTGGAGTTAGTATGTGGAAAGTTGCCATTATTATACTCATTTGACACAATTCTCAGTATTTCTTTGAAGATTTGTGCGGTCTCTTCTTCACGCTCCATCCTGTTTAAAGTACATCCTAATTGCTTGATGCCGAAATCACCTCGTCGCTTTTCAACTTGATACTGAGGAACATCATACATGCGAGCAATAAACGCATCAGAAGCGCGCTCAAATAACTTCTCTAATTGACTCTTGCTCATCCGAAAGAAGTCTGCCGGCAAGCTCGAAATTGTCAAATGATGAAGACCCAAACTTTTCAAGTCATTCTTAATCATTTTGCCTTCTTTACTTGAATAATCGTAATATTCCTCTTTATACATAATCTATTCCTGCTTTTTTGTTACTTCATAATATAAACACGTATAAAAAATCGAAAATATAATCACTTTCAAAAATTTTCTTTAATTATATTTTCTCACAATAACAATTATATATGATTCATATCCCAATGTCATCGGCAAAACTCTGCCAATTTTGTGCCAAATTACTGCCACGTATATATAATTAAAGGTGCCGCTTATTGTTTCATCGTAATTTGCATTGTTTCATCCTCGATGAAATAAGAAAAGTGATATGAAACAATACAAAAATTACATATTAAAAAAACTCTTCAAAAAAGCAAAGCGCCGCATTTCTGCGACGCTTTTTAAAACAATTTTCATTAATTATTACTTGATTTTTTGAGCATAACGATTTTTGTCGGTTCGGAATTTTGATAAACCAGAGTGTTTTCGTTCAAATTCATCAACACTTCCAACTCGTTTGCATGCATCGCCAATCCCATTTCGCTTAACTCCGTCACGAGTTCTTTTGGGGTGAATACATTATTCGTCAACAAAACATCAACAGCATCAGCGAACATAGTCGGAACGGGGGATAGCAAAACATTATCAAGTGGCTCGGATTTTCTCCAACCTTTATTTTGCATAATTCTAATTAAATATTGATATTGGTTCTGCGATATAACTTTTAAATCACAACTTCTATACAGCATAGCACCAATAGATACTTTCCACTTCTTTTTGAGCTGTACATAATAGTTTAGATTTTGAGGATCCAACGAAACGTCTTTAGTAAAAGAACTTTCAGGCATCAAGAAGGCTGCTGCAAATTCATTTGCTTCTTTTTCCTTCGCTTTAAACTCTTCCCTAGAAAGCGCTTCTTCGTCCTCACTCCATTCATGTAGGAGAATATGTCCCAATTCATGTGCTATATCGAAATTTATTCTTACCGCAGAATCTTTATTTTTAGATAAAGCGATTAAATAAACATCTCCCTCCGGCATTTCGATATACTGACTAAATGCATCAATGTCATCCGTATCGGTAGGGAATGTTGTCACAATTATTCCGTTTTCTTCGGCTACACGCATAATATCAGATATTGGCTTATCTCCAAGCCCCCAATATTCACGCAAAGCATCAGCAGCTTCTTTAGGTGAGGTAATTGAACCTATCCATGCCGGTAAATTCAATTCTGGGAATGTAACATATTCATTAAGAAAAGAATATATCTGAGCTAAATGCTTCATTTTAACTATTTGTGCTGCTCTATACTTTTTATTCGTTTTCATCAAAGAACGAAAATAGGTTGTGCCTGTTTTTACGGACAAATCACTATCTTGAATAAAGTATTGATATGGGAAGCCTAAAGTTGCAGACAATGCCGCAATTCGGTCAAACGGCACATTTTCAATTTTTCCTGTTTCATATTGAGAAATGGTTTGTTTGCTCACTTCTATTTTTTGAGATAATTCTTCAACTGTTAATCCTCTGTATTGTCGTGCTAATTTTAATCTATTTCCATTAAATGCTTTCATAATGCATAACTCTCTTTCAATTGATTATGCCTGTTTCTCGAGTTCCTTTTCTTTTAATGCAACCAACTCTTTTCTGTGCAGGCGATCCAACGATTTCTGTTTAAGGGCATGTCTAGGTTCACTCTTTTCTTGAACCATGTCGACTTCATTGCTCATAATTGGGCTGCTGCTTTCCAACCAATCTTGTTCGCAAACAACATCCAAATCTTTATCCAGCACATATGCCTTAAGAGAACCTATGCGACCATATTGATTCGAAAAAACAACCAGTGTATGGTTTACAGTTTCCTTATTTACATGATCTTCAAAACCCACGCACATTTCATCAAGGATACGCTCTATCTGTGTTTCGTCTGCAGGCTCACCAACCTCAAACAAAGATTGTTGTTTATGAGGTGCTTGCAATTCTGCATTCAGGGAAACCAAGGAACGGATATATTGCGGTTGTTTGTTCACCTTTGATTTTTTTACAGTTTCAAATCTAGTATCACGCATAAAAGACAATACTAGCCCACTATTTTTATCGAGAAGTAACAGCACTTCCCACATTCCGCGTTTGCTGGTAGAATACAAAACATTGCTATCAGAAAAAGCATTTATTAAATTACGATATATAAGGTCCCAATTAAGAAACGGACCGGATACATGGGTTTTTAATTCTAAAACCGCATCCGCTTCTTGACGGTCTTCCCCAATTGCCTGTGAAAGGCACTCGTAAATTTTTTGTTTGGTTTCCTGCTGAATACCATCCAGCAAAGTTTTTCGCATAAGCTAAACCTCCATTTTTTGTTATCTGTAATATATTTTACAATAAAGCGTGATTTTTGTCAAGTGAATTTTATGAAGATTTATTTTCTGTAATTTCAACTGCGATGACTTATAGAAAAGTGCGCCTGGCTATTGCCAAGCGCACAAAAGGTCATTAGATATTAATCAATTCTTTAAAACAATCATTTAGAATTTGGGACCTTTCCCAATTTATCGATTTAAGTTGCTCATCAATAAGACTGAACACTTTTTCTGGATACAAAACTGCCAGAGATACTCCTAATTTGGTTTTTAATTTCAATCTTTCCGATGTCATTATCTCAGCAGCGTCAGGAGATATTTCCTCAACAAAAGATTTGCTTTTATCGACCAAATTTCCTCTGTATGTATCTTCTGACAATGCATCCATCAGCAAATTTTCCAAAGCTCCCTGCTTTGAATGAGGAATTACGACCCCAAGCGTACAGCACTGCGCATCTTGGCCAAAACTGTTTTCAAAAGAATTCATCATCCATGTTCCATCAACCAAACTTGTAATACACGGTAAAAGATTGTCCGAAAAATATTTTTCGATTTCTTCAATTTCTCTATTATCACGATCAATTACAAAAGCTATTTTGTATTCAGTTTCCTCGTTTTCTGATTCTAAAATATAGCTTTCAACATGTTCTTTATAGAATCCTAGAAAATTATCTTTTCCACCAACAGCACAAATAGAAAGTTCTTCCCCGTCCGCATTTTTGTAATGACCAATAAACTCGTTATCTGCATCAGGATGGGCAATCTTAAATTTAGTTGGTTTTTTATTATGAAGCCAACCTTTAGTCTTTCCCAAATAATAACTCAATAATATTGCATCCGTTTTTCCTTCACAAAAAATAATACGCGTCATAATCTCACCTCGAAATCATACTTTTCGCGATTTCGTAAAACTTCGCTACCAAGCATAGTTCTAGACAAAGTTTCGTGAGATTCTTTATCGTTTCTAAAGGTAATTACATTTATTGGATCATTGCCCAGTGCTTTATGACTATATCCTTGTGTTGTCAGCAATGCATCAATAGCTTCTTGGCTATGAGTAGTAATGAATAATTGAACATTATATTTTTCACAAGCCATAAACAAGAACGAAAAAATATCTTTATAATACTTGCTATGAATAGAAGTTTCAATTTCATCAATCATCAAAATACCATCTTTTGCCGCAGCAATACCATTAGTTAATGAAATCACCTTTTTTATACCATCGCCATACGTAGACAAAGGCATTGTCCCTAATTTTTTGTGATATAAACATTCGATTGGGCGATTAGAAAATTCGTTTTTGATATACAAAATATCCATAATATCTTCATCAAACAGTTGTAACAAATAGACGCATAATTCCTTATATGATGATGATCTAACTATATTGGATATATTATTTCCTGATAAGTGTTTTGCCGGTGAAAGATAAGAAATGTTTATATAATTTCTTCTTTCTCTTGGTAAATCATTAAATCTTGTAAATCCTGTAAATTCTATAGGAAATGAATCAAAATTCGAATTGATCGCAAATTTATAAACACCATCAAAGCACATCGTTTCAACTTCTTGGGGTTCATAATTTTCTGTTCTGTCAAAACGAGTTTTTCTAAAATCGATAGAGTTCTTATCAATTAAAATATTTTTAGTTTCTCCAAGTAATTCTAAATCTATTTCCCCGATGGGACCATATGCTGAAACGCCCATGTGAAAATCATCTTGAGGCAACATGTTTAGAAAACTATCAAATAATGATTGAGAATAAAACCCCGATGCGTCTTCTCTCATCCTCGAAGTCTTAAGCACATTATATAAATACATTGGGTTTTTAAATAAAGAAATAGCTTCCAGTATGCTGGTTTTTCCGGAATTGTTGTCCCCTGCAATAATATTGAAATGATTTAAGTTGTCAAGCCTTAAACCACGTATACCTCTAAACGCATGTATATTTAATGAATTAATATAAATAGCCACTTTATATTTCCTCCTCTTCTAAAAATTCGATAGACATTCGCATGTTTAACCCATCTGCTATTCTTTTTAATATGACGATACTCGGAATATATCTTCCGTTTTCGATCTTGCTTATATTTGCCTGTGAAATGCCAGTAATAATAGCCAAGTCCTTTTGAGATAAATCTTTTGATTTTCTAATTCTCACAATAGATTCTCTTACTTCTTTCAATATGTCATATTCTTCCACTTCAACGGGGGATTCGTCTATTTGTATTTCTGCATTTTTTAATTTTTCTGCAAGAATTCTTTGAAAGTCACTCATAAAATTACCCCTTTCTATCCGGTATTATAACGCAACAGCTTTAAAAAATCAATAGAAAATATATCAAATATGCAATATTTTTAAAAAATATTGCATATTTGATATATTTTGTGCGTTTGAAGATAGAAATCCATATACTATTTTAATTGTGTACTCACCAAATATATTATATGAATTGGCGTTACAAATTGTGTTGTTATTATCTGTATTTTGAGGAGATTTATACTGCATGAATTTACTTTTGAAATGAAATATGACATAATAAATTAAGTGAGGTGATTTTATGAAAGCTAAAGCACTTTTATCTGCAATTACAGGTTTCTTTTTTGGCTTAATTACATATTTCTTATTGCAATATTTAGAAAAGGATGGCGCTCTTTTAATTTCTGTTTTTGGAGGATTGTTGTTCTATATTTTGTTATTTGTATTTCTTCTTGTTTATGGGAAGATTATGGATAAAAAGTATGCAAAATTTGAAAAAGAAATAACCTCTCCTGTTTTTTATAAAACCAATGGTAATTTTAACTTGGGAAACGGCAAAGTTAAAAACGGCAATATATATTTTTGCGAAGCCGGCATTGTTTGCTTATGCCTTGATGAAAAACCATATACATTGGATGAAATATTATTACAAGACATTGACCATTATCAATTTGATGATATTCACCTAAACATTTTTGCTAAAGACGGAAGGCTATTTGTTATTACACTTCCAGATGCCAAGAATGTTATAAAAACCTTAAATGAAAAAGATTGGATAGAGTTTTAATTGCAAAGGCGGTGATTTTGTGGAAGGTATGTTTCTTCGCAAGAAATTTAACATTTGGCTTTTTCTATTGTTTGCTTGTGGCTTGTTTTTTATCGGTCTATATATTTTTCTAAATATAGTTGACCCGAAAGCAACCAGTGAATTATTAACCTTTTTGATTATGGGCATTCTTATTATTTTGGTTGTAATTCCGTCTTGGCTGTTAAATTTCGGGGCGTTTATTCACATTGATGAAGATTCAATCAAAGCAAAGTACCATTGGTTTGGTAAAATTGATTGCAAACTTTCGGATGTGACTTTTGCCGTAGCACGAGTTAACACCTTAATTATTCAATTAAAAGACGGTAAAACCCACACCATAATGGGTATTGAGAATTCTTGGCCACTCGCTTCAATTATTCGACGGAATATTCCATTTGAGGTAACTGAACAACCTGAAATACTGATGGAAAAGTTAAACAACTTAAAAGCGACCAAAAAGAATGGGCTTATATATGTTTGTTCCGGTGTTGCATTAATGTTTGTCATTGTTTTTGTTACAGTATTCTTGACCGGCGAAAGAGAAATGCACGAATTCAGCAACATTGATTGGACAATATTCGCCATTATGGTTGCAACAGAAATTGCAACAGCTGTTGCTACATTCTATTTTGCAGGGAAAACAGGAAAGAATAATATTCCGATCGAAAAGTTGCAATATGAAATTCAACGAAGAATCATTGAAACCCAACCATTGTTGCCCGGTTTTGTTATAGCCGTTTATACGGATGAAAATTATACGGGACGCATTACTTTATTTGGATATCCACACGATAGTGCTGTTTATTATTCGGTGCAAGAATTCGATTCTGATTACACTCTTTTTAGAGCATACACATCTGATGTCTATGGTAGTCAAGAAGAGTTGCCGGCTGATTTCGAAACTTTGATTGACATAACAGATAAAGTATTACATTAACTACAAAAGCGGAGTGAAATCACTCCGCTTTTGCTATGTATAAAAACCACCAAAAAAGCATTTTTGACACCAATGCGTTCAATGGGGCAAACCAGTGAAAACCCTAGTGTTTATGCGGGTTTCAGGCGGTTTGCCCTAAAATAACGCATTCCTCTATACGACGAACAATACCTGTTGCTTTCATATATACATTTCTCCTTAAATTACAAATTGTGTTATTATGGGAGAAATACGCCGTAAGAACTAATTTTTCGAATTTGCTAACATACGAAAAGCATCAAAAGCGGGCAAACCACCGCACCACCTTGTGCACTACGCGGTACACGGGTGTTTCTAAAACCTTCTTTGCATCCTTCAGTTTTTCTCGAATCTCTATGTTTTGCGGACAGTGTTTTTCACATTTCCCGCAGCCGATGCAGTTGGAGGCCGCGGTGGAGTTTTTGCGAAGAGCCGTGCATATAACGTAATCTACCATCGACCAGAATCTGCCCTCGGCATAGCGGCGATTATATGCTGCAAAGGTGCCCGGAATATCCACCCCTTTCGGACAGGGCATACAATACCCGCAACCGGTGCAACCCACCTTTAGTTCGGAGTTGATGGCGGCTATGACCTTTTTGAGCATCGCCTCTTCATCGGCGCCGATCTCACCAACCTTTACCGAAGATGCTGTGTCTATATTTTCACTGACCATCTCATCGGAATTCATGCCCGACAGCACCACCGTTACTTCGGGCTGATTCCACAACCAGCGAAAAGCCCATCCCGCAGGAGTGTGGGACGTTTTGTATTCCGAAAAGATCTTTTTGGCCGCTTCGGGCAATCGGCTCACCAGCTTGCCGCCGCGAAGAGGTTCCATTATCATAACCGGCAGACCTTTGGCGTGGGCGTAATAAAGTCCTCGGCGTCCCGCTTGAGAATGCTCGTCCATATAGTTGTATTGTATAAGGCACATATCCCAATCGTATGCATCCACCAACGCACAAAACATATCCGCGTTTCCGTGATACGAAAATCCTACCTGTCGGATCGCGCCGACCGCCTTTTTTTGCTCTAACCATTCTTCCATACCAAGCGTTTTCAGGCGATTCCACGTATCGGTATCGGTGAGCATATGCATAAGATAGTAATCTATATGATCTGTGCGTAAACGCTTCAATTCCTCCGAAAACACCTTTTCAACGTCGTCGATGCTCTTGATGAGGTAATGCGGCAATTTGGTGGCTATGTAGACCTGATCGCGGATACCGTTTTTTTCTAATATTTCGCCGAGCGCCGCCTCACTACCCGGATAAATATAGGCGGTATCAAAATAGTTGACACCACCGTTAAAGGCGGTCATAATTTGTTTTTCGGTTTGGACCATATCGATCATACCCAGTTTGTTTTTGAATCGCATACAGCCAAATCCCAAAATAGAGAGTTTATTACCGGATCTGTCTGTTCTGTAGTTCATAGTAACTCCTTTTCAAGATCTTGATCTATTATACCACACTATAAGCATTCGTTCAACCGCCAAACCAAAAATGAGGTGAAAAACAATTTATGCCGTTCGGCCTTTACTTGTTGGTTTGAATGTGATAAAATGACAGTATTCAACAACATCTGCGGAGGGTCAAATATGGCTAAGACACAACGAAATTACGGCATTGATCTCTTGCGTATTCTCTCCATCTTTATGGTGGCTGTCTTACACGTTTCGGGACACGGCGGGATCTTGGTGTCCGTTTCTTCGCCGTGGGATCGCGCAACCGCTTGGTTTTTGGAAACACTCGCCTTCCCTGCCGTGAACTGCTTTGTGCTGATCTCGGGATTTGTGGGATATCGCGGTGAAAAGTATACGCCGAAACTGCAAAACATCCTCTCCATCTTTTTCACCGTACTGTTTTACAGCGTCAGTATGTGTGCGTTGGTGCAACTGCTCGCGCCGAACGCCGTCAGTTTGCAGGATATAAAAAACTCCTTTTTACCGCTGCTGCGCGGACAATACTGGTTTTACTCCTCCTATCTCGGCGTTTATCTTCTCTCGCCCTTCTTAAACTTCTTTGTTTACAAGGCTTCGGCCAAACAACTGTATATTTCGGCACTGGTCGTGGCCTTCATCAGCCTTTCCAGTCTGGAGGCCGATGCATTTACACTCAGTTACGGATACAGTGTGATCTGGTTTGCTTTTCTGTATCTGCTGGGTGCCATCCTCAAAAAGCAGGACGTTCCCGCCCGCATAACGGGTAGAACGTGTGTTTTGGTAACCGCAGGTGCTTTTCTTCTCACGTGGTTACCGTTGGCGCTGTTTCCGCTGACACAAAGTGCGTTCTTGCAGGGGCACGCCGGATATCTTCTTACGTACAACTCCCCCACCGTTCTCTTAATGGCCATCGGCTGGCTTTGCTTGTTTTCCAAAATCACCTGCCGCCCCGTTTGGCAAAAAGTAATCGCGTTCTTTTCCACCTCGGCGTTTTCGGTATACTTGATTCACGATAATCGTTACATTCGCGAACTGTTTATGCGGGACACATTCGTTTTTGCGGTTCAATACCCCGCACCCGTTTTAGCATTGATCGTTATCGGCAGCGCGGCGGCCATCCTCGTTCTTTGCACGTTGCTCGACAAGATACGCATTTTTTTGTTCCGCATTGCCAAAGTGGATGCGGTGACCGATTGGCTTGCACGAATCATTAAAACCGCCGTTAACAAAAGTTGGCACACCCTATGTAAAAAATAAATAAACGAGCCCGACTTCAACAGAAGAAGTCGGGCTCGTTTTATGCTCTTTTATTCTTCTGTCAATTTAAGTGCGAATCCCGAAATCAGCCAGAACAGCACCGAGGTGGAGGTACAACGGAAGAACAGATCCGAATCAAAGAACGACGTGATCAAAATGAATACCAACGTCGCGAACAACACCAACAACCCTACGTCTTGTTTCTTCGACAGCGCCTTCATCAATTTGACAAGACCGAGTATCAAGAACACGAACAACACCGCCACGCCGGCCACACCCGTCATTACGAGCGCACCGACGTACGCACTGTGCGTGTCGTAGATATACCCGCGTGCAAACATACTCGGATAACATTCTTTAATGTGTTGTACGATATACTTGTCCGAATACTCGTTGGTTATATGTTGCTGATATTCACCAAGCGAAAACCCGAACACCGTCGACAGCGGGTTATCAAACACAATGTCCAGATACTCGCCCCAAATGGTAAAGCGGTTATTGGAAATATTCTCAGCATCCACGTCGGGGCGCCTCGACTCATCGGACACGTTCAAGACGGTAGTAATCACCGCGAAGAGGGCCGCCATCGCCACCGTCACGGCGAGGCACTGCGCCCCAATCCGCAACGCCTTTCGTGCAAACACGCGGGAACAAAATTTTTTCATAATGAAGTACCCCGTCAGCAATACCGCGCACACAGTGCCGACGATCACGCTGCGGGTACCCGTTGTGAAGGAATACACGAGATACAACGCCGCCAGCAGGCTGTACCCCACTTTGACCAACACTTTCTTGGCGGTGATGGCAAAATATATGGCAAACGCCGCCATCGTAATGAGGAGCAAGGTG